>JAUVPO010000184.1 GCA_030598625.1 Deferribacteres bacterium
CCCCTGCCGACAAGCAGGTCTTTTACAGCGGCAGCCCGGTTAGCCGACAGGTAAACGTTATATATGCCGGGCCCTACATTATCGGTGTGTCCCGCTAACCTGACTGAAGTCTCCGGGTATTTGAGCAGCAAGTCCACTATTCTGTCAATTTCCGGATAGAACGAAGACTCGACAACATCAGAATTTCTGCTGAAACCTATATTCCCCTTGATATTTTCAGCAGGGAAGCGGTCTTCTACTTTTGTCAAATTATCGGGTTGTGCATTATCAGCGATGACTGAAGTTTGTTCATTATCAGCATCCTGACCGGATGCAGATGCCTCATGGGCCGGTATCAGGGTGTCTGTTTCTTCTTTTTCAGGCGATTTGTTATTGACATCAAAAGCCTTATGTGCCTGCATTGGTCCAACAAATTCCTGAGCAGTCATACTATGGGTAGAGATATCTTCTTCGGAAATCGCAAGGTGTCTTTTGCCGGCATCCTGAAAAGGTATTGATTTTGCAGTCGAAATAAGATTCATTACTCCCTGTCTGATACCTTCATAATTGACCGACAAAACAATCGCGGAAACAACTATAAAAACCGCGGGAAGTACGATATAGAACCGGCCCTTCTTCCTCCGGTCTTTTGCCCGTGCGCCTGTTCTCAAAGATCCGGTTTTACCGCCGGATTCAACTTTATTAATAACTTCATCAACGAAACCGTCAATCGCGGAAGCAGTAACTGAAGAACCTTCTGCAAGGGGAATAACGCCTTTTCCGCTTTCATTAAGTTCAGCGTCGATATCTTCCTTGAATGTTTCCCCGATTAATTCATCTTTCCGACCGACAGCCGTTTCTTCCTCAGGTATATTTTCCACCTTCTGATTATTTACAGTCTCATCATTTGTGTATGAATAAAACAGCTCCGTGTCTCTATTTCTGATCTCGGCAATAAATTCAGCGATTCCACTTTTACGATCTTTGTCAATATCCTCAAATTCTATTCCCGTTACACTTTTATACCAGGCTTCCCTCTTCCAGACTATTTTCCCCTCAACGGAAAAAGACAGATCACTCTGGGGATGCTTCAATTTCATCTCCATGATTTCTCCGGGCTTAAAGTCACAGCCCAGGGAACCAAGACTTAATCCTCCGCAAGAAATATTATCAGTTACCCCGTGACATTCTGTAATTGTCTCTTTAAAAGGTTTAAGTTCTACATTAAGAAAGATATCAGATCTTTCAGACTGTCTCCTATCAATCGACATTTTCAGTCTCCTGTGTTTACTTTGATCTAAGCCGGAAAATCAGCGTCGAGCCTATGAAATTAAATATATTATTATTATACAGCAAAATCAATACCAATTTATAACTCCCTGACATCAAAGGATATTGGGAAATTATCCACTGCAACATATGTCAATATAATTTACAATGTAAAAAACTACGACACTCATCTGAACAATCTTTTTATCCTATTTCGGTTCTTTTATAAAAAAACGTAATTGTGAACCCAAGCAATTACAAACTTATCTTATTTGAAATATTTATTATTAAATAATGCTACATTTTTCTATTCTTTCTATGTTATAATCCAAATCTTTCGTCAGGGTTTACTATAAATCGGGAATAAGATAAAACCTAAAAGGAGACAAAAGGAATGATTATTATAGGTGAAAAAATAAGCGTCATTGCAAAAAAAGTCAGAGAAGCAATGAATAGCCGCAACCCCGGGCCTGTTCAGGAGCTTGCCGAAGCACAATCGAAAGCAGGCGCTCATTTTATTGACGTAAATATAGGCCCTGCAGAGGAAAACGGCGAGGATATGATGAAATGGATGGTCGAAAGCATCCAGGAAAAGGTCCAGCGTCCCCTGTGCCTTGATACCACAAACGCATCTGCCCTTGAAGCGGGGCTTAAGGCACATAATAATGAATGGGGTAAACCCTTAATAAACTCGACATCAAACGAGCCCGACAGGTTCGTTATGCTTGAACTGGCGGCAAAATACAACGCCCTCTGCATTGCGCTTACGCTCGGCAAGGGCAGCCTGCCCGCCGACGCTGAGGAGCGGTGCGGAATTGCCGCTGAAATTATGGCAAGGGCCGCGGAATTCGGCGTCCCCATGGAAGACCTCTTTCTCGACCCGTTGATTCTCCAGGTCTGCACCATGCAGGACCAGGCCCAGCATGCCATCAAGGCCGTCAAGATGTTCCAGGAATTAAATGACCCCCCGATGAAGACCGTTGTGGGACTCAGTAATGTTTCAAACGGTGTTCCAAAGGAGATGAGGAGCCTGATAGACAGGGTTTATTTATCATTACTGATGTATGAGGGACTTACAGCGGCAATAATGAACCCTCTCGACAAGGAACTAATGGATGTTCTCAAGACTACGGATGTATTTCTCGGGAATACACTTTATGCTCATTCATATCTGGAAATGTAATGCGAGCTAACAGCTTTCAGCTAATGTTTTTTGATTTTTCATTTTTTATTCTACGGAGGTTGCTATGACATATGTAATTCCCAAAGAGTCCTATAACGGCCGGGTCCTGGCCGTTGATTTCGGCAAAGATGATAAAGCTATTGCAATAGGCGGTGAAAATTCACTTCCCTTTCTGTCTTTTGAAGGCGAATTGCCGAACAAGCCCGTCATAGCCTGTGAAATTCAGGATTGTCCCCCGGATGACTGGCCGGATACAGTAAAAAATGTATATAAAGATGTAAGCGGAGACCCTGTTACATGGGCCAAACATTGTCAGGACGAATTAAAAGCAAAGGCCATAGCGCTCAGGCTTGTAAGCACTCATCCGGACAGGGGCGACCGTTCCGCGGAAGACGCGGCAAAGACGGTCAAAGATGTTCTGGCGGCCGTTAATGTGCCTCTGATCATACTCGGCTCCAACCATATAGAAAAGGATGCGTCCGTTCTCGTTGCCGCCGCCGAGGCCGCCAGCGGGCACAATTGCATAATCGGCAAGGCGCAGGAAGGCAATTACAAAACCATAGTAGCCGCCGCTCTCGCCCATAACCATAAATTAATCGCCATGTCCGAGCTTGATATAAATCTTGCAAAACAGTTAAACATCTTAATCACCCAGATGGGGTTTGATAAATCGAAACTTATAACTGACCCCATGTGTTCCGCTTTAGGTTACGGCCTGGAATATACATATTCCGTTATGGAGAGAATAAGGCTTGCGGGTCTCGCCCAGAACGACCCGACCATGCAGCCTCCGATATTGGCTGATGTCGGCATGTACGTGTGGAAGATCAAGGAGACGGTTGCATCCGATGCCGAAGTTCCTGATTGGGGGTCACTTGAAGAAAGAAGCATTGTGTGGGAAACAATGACGGCAACGTCAATGATATTGTCCGGCACGAACCTGCTAATTATGAGACATCCCCGGGCAATAGAGAATGTAGAAAAGACAATAAATGAGCTGTCTTAAAGAATATTATCTCCCATTTATCATAGGGAGACCAACAGTAGATTAAGACATTATAAGCGCACATAGTGAATAAGAGTACATTAATATATGGAGGATTAAAATGGCGTTAAACGGAGTTCAGATATTCAAACTTCTTCCAAAAACAAACTGCAAGAAATGCGGCTTTCCAACCTGTCTCGCCTTTGCAATGAAGCTTGCCCAGGGCGGTGTTGAGCTTTCAGCCTGCCCCGATGTCTCTGAAGACGCAAAGAATACACTGGGTGAAGCATCTGCACCACCCATAAGGTCCTTTGCCCTCGGTACGGGTGATAAAGCAGTTAAACTGGGCGGAGAAACCGTTCTTTTCAGACATGACAAGAAATTTGTCAATCCCTGCGCAATCGCGATCAACATTAAAGATGACCTGAGCAGCGAGGAGATTGCCGATAAGGCGTCGACAGTGGCTGGTTCGGAAATAGACCGGGTTGGACAAAAACTAAGGGTCGATGCCGTTTCTATAGAATATGCCTCGGGCGACAGCGTAAAGTATGAAACGGCTGTCAAGCTCGTTGCAGAAAAGGCCCCTGAAGCAGCGATCATATTAAATTGTAAAGACGCTGCCGCGGCTGAAGCAGCCGTAAAAGCTGTTGCCGCCAGAAAGCCGTTAATTTACTGCGCGACCGACGCAAATGCCGAGGCAATGGCAAATATTGCAAAGACCAATAGTGTTCCATTGGTTGCAAGCGCAGACGGACTCGAAGCCTTAAGCGCCCTGACGGAAAAAATTAAAGGCCTCGGCGTTGAGGATATTGTCCTTGATTCAGGGGCAAAAACCGCCAAAGACATCATAGAGCACAACACCCAGATCAGACGGGCAGCCCTTAAAAAGGGCTTTAAACCGCTCGGTTACCCGATCATCAACTTCGTATTAAGGGATGATCC
>JAUVPO010000233.1 GCA_030598625.1 Deferribacteres bacterium
AACTGACCTTCACCCTTGAAGAAGGCCCGGACGGCATGAACGTCGATCAATCAAGCGGCATAATTACATGGGACGCGGGACCCGGCAATACAGGCATTTATGATGTCAAAATCTCTGTAAGCGACAATCACGGCGGTAAAATATTAGTCCCCTTCACTACAGTACTCAGCGTTAAAGAAAAATGAACTATTTACACTGCTACTCATAGTACGTCGCTGAAGACGTCTCGTTCTCCCATATCGTAACTGAAGACATATTACACTGCTTCTTTTTGATCTTTTTTTTAATCAAATCATAAATCCATTTTGCAATATTCTCGGAAGACGGGTTTTTTTCGGTAAAAGGGAATACCTCATTCAGGAAAGAGTGATCAAGCGATGATATTACTTCATTGGTCATTTCTTTTAAATCATGGAAATCCATTGCCATGCCGACATCGTTTAATTTTTCGGAAGATACCGTTACCTGTACCCTCCAGTTATGACCATGCAATCCTTCACATTTCCCTTTATAGCCTCTTAGCTGATGCGCGGCTGAAAATTGGGATTCTATCATCAGTTCATACATAAAGCCTCCACGATCGGGACGTCAGCCGGCTGGTCCAAATGTTCGGTCCTTGGTCTAAAAATCATTTTTATCCTTAAATTTAAAAACAAGCTCACCTTCTTTGGTCAGTCCGTATTCCCTGGCAAATTCCTCAATAACCTCCGGGGCTTTTTTCATGTTTTCTATTTGTCCTGATATATCCTCATTCTGTTTTTGAAGAGCCATGGTCTCGGCGAATAGTCTGTTTCTTGTTGACTTAAGTTCCACGTACCTCAGAAAACCGTTTTTGCCGACAACAAGACTGAAAGTCATATAAACACAAAGCAATATCCCTATAGTAAGGAATACGATCTTTCTCTGTTTTCTGGTCTGCTCTACCTGCCGTCGTCGAACATTACGCATATCATATTCCTTAACCCGAATAATGTCTGTTTATAAACTTCAGTCATTTGTCATTCCCGCAAGCGAAGCGCATCGGGAATCTTTATGTGAAAAGATTCCGGACAAGCCGGAATGACAGACGTACAGATTGACTTTATAAACAGACACCAAATAATTTATTTATTTAAATTATAAAATACATCCCTGCCCCTGTAAACAGCCGCGTCTCCAAGATATTCTTCAATCCTCAACAGCCTGTTGTATTTCACAACCCTGTCAGTCCGGGACAGGGAACCTGTTTTAATCTGGCCGGTATTCATTGAAACAGCCAGGTCCGCTATAGTCGAATCTTCGGTCTCACCAGACCTGTGCGATACAACCGCTGTATATCCGGCCCTCTTTGCCGTCTCAATAGAATCAAGTGTCTCTGTTAAGGTCCCTATCTGGTTCAACTTTATCAGGATTGAATTTGCAATTCCCTTTTTTATCCCTTTCGATAATATTTCCTTATCTGTTACAAAAATATCATCACCTACGAGCTGTACTTTTCCGCCCATTGCCTTGGTCATGGCCTCCCAGCCTTTCCAGTCATTTTCAGACAATCCGTCTTCAATGGATATCACAGGATATTTCTTGACAAGTTTTCCATAAAATTCTATCATTTTGTTTGAACTGACGGACTTCCCCTCAAAACGGTATTTGCCGTTTCCATAAAACTCCGATGCCGCGACATCAAGAGCCATAAAAACGTTTTTCCCCGCTTTATATCCGGCTTTTTTAATCGCCTCAATGACTAAAATTACAGCCTCTTCATTTGAATTCAGATTAGGAGCAAATCCCCCTTCGTCGCCGACGGATACACTCAGCCCCTTTGATTTCAGCAGACTCTTCAGGCTATGAAATATTTCCGCGCCCATCCTGAGCGCTTCATGAAAACTGGGCGCCCCTACCGGCATTATCATAAACTCCTGGATATCAAGATTATTATCCGCGTGCGCGCCTCCGTTTAATATATTCATCATCGGCACGGGAAGCTCTCTTGCGCTCACTCCTCCAATGTATCTATATAGAGGCAAATCAGCCTCCATGGCGGCAGCCTTGGCAACAGCAAGGGAAACACCTAGGATAGCATTCGCTCCAAGTCTGCCCTTGTTCCTGGTCCCGTCAAGCTTTATCATAAGATTGTCAATATAAGCCTGGCGGCCCGCTTCTACTCCCTTAAGACGGGAAGCTATTTTTTCATTTACATTTTTTACGGCCTTCTTAACCCCTTTGCCGTTATAACGCGCATCTTTGTCCCTCAACTCAAGGGCTTCTCTTTGTCCGGTTGACGCCCCTGAGGGAACAGCAGCCCTCCCATGGGCCCCTGATTCGAGAACCACATCCACTTCAACAGTAGGATTCCCCCTGCTGTCAAGAATTTCTCTTCCGCTGACACTTTCAATTTCACTCATTAACTACCTCCAATTTTCCTATGTCAGGATTTTGAAAAAGCAATTTCTTTTCACTGAAAGAAGCGGCTACAAACGCCTTGAAGACCTGATGCGGTTCAAGGGGTCTTGACTTGAATTCAGGATGAAACTGACATCCGAAAAACCAGGGATGGTCCTCTATCTCGACTATCTCCACCAATTGTCCGTCAGGACTCATACCGCTTATCTTCAACCCATTTTTCTCCAGCGTTTCTTTATATTTATTATTAAACTCATATCTATGCCTGTGTCTTTCGTATATCTCTGTAACTCCATATGCATTAAATGCCTTCGAATCTTCCTCAATCACACACGGATATGCGCCCAATCTCAGTGTGCCGCCCTTGTCTGAATTAAGGTCCCTTCTCTGGACTGTCTGATTTCTGAAGTCATACCACTCTTCTATAAGATAAATAACAGGATATGGTGTGTCCTTAAAAAATTCCGTGCTGTTCGCGCCTTCCATTTTACAAACGTTCCTGGCAAACTCTATAACAGCGCACTGCATGCCAAGGCATATACCCAAAAACGGTATTTTCTTCTTTCTCGCATATGTTACAGCTTCTATTTTACCTTCTATTCCCCTTTCTCCAAAACCGCCCGGTATCAGAATCCCGTCAACATCCGTAAAGAATCGCTCAGCGCCGGATTTCTCTATTTCCTCAGCCTCAACCCACTGGATGTTAACTCTTACGCTATTTGCAATCCCGCCATGTATCAGGGCTTCGTTCAAACTCTTATAAGAATCCTTCAGCCCTACATACTTGCCGACAATGGCAATGGATACCATATCATCCGGATTCTTGATCTTCTTTATTACGTTCGCCCACTTGGAGAGGTCCGGTTCTTTTGTCTGCAGAAAAAGTTTTTTTACAACCAGATCGTCAATACCTTCCTTATTCAATACAACCGGCACCTCATATATTGATTCAACATCTACGGCCGAAATAACCGAATCAATATCAAGATTGCAATGCAACGCTATTTTTTTCTTCACTGACTGAGACAGGGGCCTGTCCGTGCGGCACATTAAAATGTCGGGCTGGATACCAATTGCCCGCAATTCCTTGACACTGTGCTGTGTGGGCTTTGACTTGAGTTCTCCGGCAGTGCTGATAAAAGG
>JAUVPO010000209.1 GCA_030598625.1 Deferribacteres bacterium
CAGATGCCAATATAACGGGAAAGGACGCCACCTTGTCTGTTTCCGGTCATTCATCTGTAATCATAAAGAAGGTTTCATTGCCTCAAATGTCTGAGGACGAACTGGAAGATTCGATAAAATTTGAAGCGGAACAGTATATTCCTTTTGATATTGAAGATGTCAATCTTGATTGCCAGGTGCTCGGTACGATTGAAGAAGATAACAATATGGAGGTCCTGATAGTAGCCGCTAAAAAGGACAAAATAAACGAATATGTTTCTGTTGTCAGGGAATCGGGACTTAATCCTATTATTGTGGATGTCGATGCATTTGCTGTTGAAAATACGTATGAGTTTAATTATGAAATTGAGCAAGAACAAAACATTGCGCTTGTTAATATTGGGGCCAGCAGTATTAATGTAAACATTCTAAAAGGCGGGGTTTCTGTTTTTGTAAGGGATAGCGCGGTTGGCAGTAATCTGCTGACGGAGGCGATACAAAAAGAATTTACTATTTCATATGCAAATGCCGAGAAACTGAAACAGGGGGGGGACATCGAGGGAATTTCACGGGAAGATGCAATTTCTGTCATAAACTCTGCCTGCGAGGGTATTCTCGCAGAAATCTCACGTTCATTTGACTACTTCAAGGACACATCCACCTATGAAACCATTGAGGAAATTATTCTCAGTGGTGGAGGAGGCCTGACCGAGGACTTTGCCTCTTTGCTGTCACAAAGAGTTGAAATTGATGCCAGTATCATAGACCCGTTTAAAAAAATCCATGTGCCGGACATGTTTGATAAGGAATATATAAAAAAAGTTGCGCCTATCGTATCAGTAGCCGTAGGTTTGGCTTTAAGGAGAGAAGAAGATAAATGATCAAGATAAATCTACTTCCGGTCAAAAAAAAGATCGCCATCTCACTGATACCTTCTGTTTTTATTTACGGAACCATCGGCACGATATTCTTGATCATGGTATTAATTGGTTTTACTTTTCACTTAAATAGCAAGATTTCAAGGATGACGGCTGAGGAACTCGCTAAAAACCAGAAGCTGAGCGAATTGAAGACTGCTCTAAAAGAAGTTGAAAACTTTGAAAAATTCAACGAGGAAGTTAGAAAAAAAACTGAAGTTATAGAACAATTAAAAAGGAATCAGGTTGCTCCTTTAAGACTTCTTGATGAAGTGAGCGAAATGCTTCCCACGGGTGTATGGCTGACAAGTTTAGTCGATAAAAGCGGCGCCGTAAGTATTGAGGGTTTCGCTCATACAAATTATGATCTTGTAGGGTATGTTCAGAATTTGAAAGCATCGAAATATCTTGTAGGGGTAACACTGGTGGAGTCACGGCAAACTAATTTAGAGAATTTTACCATATACAAATTCAAACTCACTTTTACAGTTAAGGTATAATGTAAAATGGCAATCAATATCAGGGAAATCAACAATTTTATTAAGAGAGCAAGAAAACTTCCTTCTCATCTCCAGATTATTGTGACAGTACTGCCTTCTATCATATTAATTGGTTTGTTTATCTTTCTGATTTATTCGCCTAAAAACAAGGAAATCGAAGCCCTTGTTGGCCGGATTGCGAAACTCGATATCGAGATTGCAAGCAGTGAAGCAAAACTTAAAAGGCTTGACTCCCTCATAGCAGAAAATAAATTGCTTAAGGAGAAGCTTGAAAAATTAAAAGAGCAACTGCCTGAAGAAAAAGAAGTCTCCGGGCTTTTAAAACAAATATCACGGTTAGGTCTGCAATCGGGACTTGAGATAGTCTTATGGCAGCCAAAGTCCAAACAGACAAATCCCGAGGGCCTTTATGTGGAAATACCTGTAAGTGTAGAGGTTCTTACGGGATACCACATGCTTGGAGAATTTTTCAGCCATATAAGCCGGCTAAAACGTCTTGTTAATATTTCGGATATAGATATGAGAGTTCAATCTACCAAGACTTCGGGTGGCCGTTTTATCATTGCAAAATTTATAGCCCGTACGTTTGCTTCCAAAGACGATAGTGTATTACAGTAGAGAGATTTAGAGAAATAAAAACGCATGTTGGAAAAAAGAATAAGACAATGAAATTTTATATGACTCTTTTTGCTTCTTTAATTTTTATAGCTATTCCTTTTTCCGCTTGTAAAAAAAAACCACCTCCGCCTCCTGCCAAAGCAATGCAAATGCCGGGCTTCACAAATAAGGTTGAGGTGTCTCAACCTGAGGAGGTAATTCAGGAGATGCCGTCACAGGAAGGTTATGTATACGAGCAAAGAGGAAGGCGAGAACCTTTTACCTCGCTCATATCCTCTGCAAAAACATTGGGGGAAAAAGATGAAAGCAAAATCGGCACACTTGAAGGTTACGATATAAGTCAATTTGTAGTAACAGCTATTGTAAAAAAGGGGAAACAGTATTTTGCGCTTTTTGTTACACCCGACAACAAATCTTTCACTGTCACTGAAGGAACTATAATCGGATCAAACAAAGGCAGGGTCAAAGAAATTTCAGGTGATAAGGTAATATTAAAGGAATATATAAAGGATTTCAAGGGGAAACCGGTACCCAAAGAAATAATCCTCGAGTTTCACAAGAAAGAGTAAAGCAATGATAATACGGAAGCCATTTATTATATTTATGATTTTATTTATATATTGTAGTATGTGGCTTATTCTCAGCTCTCAGGCGCAGCAGGAAGTAAGGCCGGAAATTACGTATATAGGTGTCGAGAGCGCCGGCGGCATAACAGAAATAGAAATAAAAAGCAGCGCTCCCTTTACGTATACAATATCCAGGCCTGCAGATCCATATAAGATCGCCATTGATTTACATGATACGGATCTTGGCAAGT
Source organism: Deferribacteres bacterium (assembly GCA_030598625.1). Lineage (GTDB taxonomy): Bacteria > Nitrospirota > Thermodesulfovibrionia > UBA6902 > UBA6902 > JAUVPO01. Next base: position 2,832 of record JAUVPO010000209.1, read on the forward strand.
TTCAGGAAAAGATAGTTATTGACAGAGCAGGCGTTCTGGAAATAACTCCATTAAGGGATGAGAGTATGCCGGGCAATGCAAGGATTAAGATTGCCCTTACCGTACCTGCTGATATCGAACCTGTTTTCGGTGAGAATTCATTGATTCTCTCCTTTGATAATCCTGAAGCTGAGGATATCCCCGAGGACGAAGAAGTAGCAGAAATTGAGGATATCCTTGAGGCTGAAGAAATGGCGGAAATTGAGGATATCCCTGAAACTGAAGAAATAGCGGAAGCCGAAGTGATTCTGGATAAAGAGGGACCGATAGAGGATATATTTAACGAGATAATACCTGAAGCGCGGGAAACAGAAGATGAGGTTTTAACAATCGGGGACAGGAAATACGTGGGAGAAAAAATATCCATCGATTTCCAGGATGCTGAACTTGTTCATGTATTCCGGCTTATTGCCGATATAAGCGGTTACAATATTGTGTCCAGCCCTGATGTAAAAGGCAAATTTTCAATGAGGCTTCTGGATGTCCCCTGGGACCAGGCGCTGGATGTAATACTCAGGAATTATAGCTTATCAAAGTCAATAGAAGGCAATATTATCAGAATAGCTCCAACTTCCGTTCTTGCCAAAGAAGAAGAAGCAATTGCCAAGGTGAAAGAATCCCAGGAAAAGGCCGGGGACCTGTTAACAAGGATTTATCCGATCAATTATGCTGATGTAGAAGCCATAAAAAGAGCTATTGAGGACGCCAAAATACTCACAAAGAGAGGGTTTATCAGTGTCGATCCAAGGACGACATCCGTGATTATAAAAGATGTTGAAAAAAAGCACGCGGAATACGAAAACCTGATCATGGCTCTTGATATAGTAACCCCCCAGGTAAGCATAGACGCGAGGATTGTTGTGGTAACAAAGAACTTTACGAAAGAGCTTGGCATTCAATGGGGAGCGTTTGTCCAGCCTACATCTCAAACGAGAATTTCAGGCACGGGTTTATCTGG
>JAUVPO010000132.1 GCA_030598625.1 Deferribacteres bacterium
TATTTTTTGCGTAATCCTTCTTTTTTATGCTCCTGGTAATTATATGCGCTATATCTGATGGAAGGTTATTAGTAAATTGTTTATCTTTTCAGTATGTTACTTCTCTATCTCTTCTTTATCTTTATGGCATGCCAAACATATTTTGTGCTCAAAGCTCGTAATACGAGTCATGAATTCCTCACTCACTCCTTTTGTCTTAGCGCTATCAACCTGGCCGGGCAGACGGATCCTGCCCTTTTCGCCGGCGCCCCCTGCCGCATCTCTTTCATTCGGTATTACACCTCTCTGATGGGGATTGTGACATGTAGCGCACATAATTTTCCCATCGTAATCAAGCGGAAATATTATGCCGAACTGCTTTTCTGTTTTTTTCATCATTAATGACATCTCCGCAGACGGTTTAAGCAGGTGATTGGCATTAAAAGGGTGTGCAAGTTGATATTGTTTAGCGCCGTGACATCCCATGCATATCATTTCAATGTCCCTGTTGAATTTAATTTCAGAACGATGAATTTTAAAGGTTGCGCGTTTCTCATCGGGCTTTTCAACATGGCAGTATAAACACTTTTCCTCGATAATATTCCCCTTTTCATTTATCTGGGTATGAGGGTCGCAAATCCTGTATTTATTTTTTATGTGGCACTGATAACAGACATCTATTTTTCGAGAGGGAGTAAAAGGGGATGATCCTATGAGAAATCTCTTTAGGGGCCTCATATGCACCTTGTGCCATCCCCACTTGCCGTAATAGGGGAAATCAATATTGTCTGTTGCAATATTAGCGCCGGCGGGGGCTATTTTACCACTCTCCTGTGCGGACAACATATTGCTTGCGAGAGTTACTATTAAAAGCATTAATAGCAGCGTTGCTGTTCTCAGTGACCGTCTCACTCTCCACTCCTGTGGTCATCTTTGGCGCTTTATTTATTTTAACCAGCTAAGAGCTGACCGCTGATAGCTGAGCTACTGCGTCATTATCAATATCTTTTAAACACTAACCCTGAATTAAGAGGCAGATGATCTCTGTTTCCGACATCCCTTCCATACCATACATCATCAATTCTTTCCCACGTTGTCATTTGGGTAATTATGCTGATTCCTTTAGATGTATGCCTGTCACTAAAATTTATTTCGATTTCTGCGAAATCGTTTTGAAGCCCGTAACTGACTTTTTTTATTTCATGCTTTTGCAGTGTCCATCCTTGCATGAATTTTTTCATCCCCTCCATATACATTTTTTGGGGGACGCTGTCCTGAAATAACGGCGTTCTGAATGAATATGTCTTTTCCCAATCATTTCCCTGTTCAAATTTGTAGTATTCTTTTACCCTCTTTTTCAGTTCTGAACTTGTATTATTAATACAGCTCAAATTAATCAGAACAAGACATATTATAACTGTTGCATTCAAAACAACTTTATTATTCATCTTCTGAAATCTTATCAGTTACTTGAGGAGATTTTTTCTGCCTCCGAGATATAGTTGTCTATTTCTCCCTTTTCAAATTCCATGAAGTTTTTGGTTATCTTTGCCATTTCCCTGTAAAAAGCCATTTCCGCTTCAGAAATAACTTTGTCACAAAACACGGGAATCCATTTCAGATGTTCCGAGATAAATTTTTTCTCCATCCTGAGACAATAGAGCGCCCCGTCGTTATCATCCGCTTCACGGGCCTGCGCCTCACGTTTTGCAGCTTCCTGCATGAATTCCAGTTCCACGCTGATATGGTCGGGCATTCCGGTGTAGCCGGACTTGTACTCAAGACCCGATGTCTCAATAAACTTCTTTACTGCGATGGTATCCGCGCCCCACAGTTCGCCCCAATTGCCGTCACCTCTCTCATGATGGATTGACTCGTGGGGAGAGATATGCCTGCCGGGCCCCAGGAAGAGCCTCGTATACTCCACGGCAAGGTCTTCTATTAATTCGTCCTCGGGCCTCTTAAAAAAATCATCCTTTAGTTCAGCCCCCATGCCGGATAAGACGGAAAGGAACCCGGGTTCCTTGATATGTTGCAATAATGTCTTGTTAATTTCAGCGCGATAAATCAACGCAAGCAGGCCGTAAATATTACTTCTCTGTGCAGCCGTCTCGATCATTTTTTTTTTGCATTTGAACTGTAACCTCATTACGCGATTAAACTTTTAAGACCTTTTCCCAATGGGAAATGTATCAATTTCAAGCAATGGAGTGTGCCCCCCCTTTTTCAAGGGGGGGCACAGGGGGTAATCCTACACCTTTGTGACCGTTACTACTGTATCCATACAGCGCAGCTGACCACTAATCGGGTCAGAAGAGTTCGGGATTATACTGTTTGAATTTACGCCGTATGTATCCCAGAACTTGTGCTTGAGGTCCGGATCATTATCACCTGCTTCCGGTGATTTCCTGCCTGAACCATACCTGCCGCTTTCCTCCCGTCCTACATGGAAGGAGAGGGCTATGACTCCGGGAACAATTTTTTCAGTTACGTTCGCGCTCGTTACAATCTCACCGACTGTTGATTTGACCTTGATCTTGTCCCCGTTACTTATGCCGAGAGCTGACGCTGTTTGAGGATTTATCCATCCGGGATTATCATGGAAAACCTCGCTAATCCATTTACGGTGCGAGCTCCTCGAAAGGATATGGATGGCTACTTTATATGTAGTAAGGACCAGCTCACCGGACTTCATCTTCTCATGCTCGGGTATCGGCAACCAGGTTGGAAGAGGACTGAATCCCTTGTCCTTCATGAGAGCGGAATAAAGCTCAAAGTATCCTGTCTTGTTGAGTTTGTCGGGTTTAAAGCCCTCATAGACCTTATCGCCTATTTTCTGGCCGACATATTGTTTGTAAGCACCCTTGGTCTTGGTGTAATCCCCGCTTCCCTTCCAGTATACACCCGTTGCTTCATCAAGGGTGGCGCCGTCGGTCCTGGCCTCTTTTTTATAGCCGTTAAAATTCGGCGTCGCTTTTTTGTCATACAATACGCCTTTTTCCTTCATGTGGGCCAGGCCGCCTGCCGCTTTTACAGCGGGCGTCATGTCGCATGACTTGCTGACAAACTCCTCCTTGGAGGCGCCTACACCTAACGGCATGCCCATTTTATCCGCGAGCTCGATTACCACGTCGCCGAAGTCCCTTGCCTCACCGAGCGGTTTAACCAGGGGCTGGCGGATATAGTACTCCGGTATCTGGGAAGGGGAATAATTATCTTCCCAGTCCCATCTCTCCATATAGGTGGCATCAGGCAGAATGATATCAGCGAGTTTGCTCGATTCGTCATAGACATTTGTACATGCCACTGTAAACGGGAGCATGGTTTCATCCTTCAATATGGCTGCGATCTCTTTTGTCTCACCGTTTACGTAGACAGGATTGTAGCAGTACCACATGTATACATCGGGCCTTCCCTTGCTGCCGTCCTTGATCATCTTAAATGCCTCGTGGCTCACATGATGGGTCGGCAGGGCAACGCCCGTTCCGTCAACAATCTCAAGCCTCTTTGCCGCGGGTTTGTCTTTCGGTCCTTCAGGGTATTTCCATTCCGGCTTTACCCCCCTGCACCTTCCGCCGGGGTTGTCAATGTTTCCTGTTATGGCGGCGAGCATCTGGATCGCGCGTTCGGTCTCAACTCCGTTATAGTGGGCGATTGCTACCCTGAAGCTGATTACCACACCAGGCTTTGCTCTTGCAAATTCCTTTGCAATAGATTCAATCTTCGATGCGCTTACTCCGCTAATCTTTTCCGCCCATGCGGGCGTGTACTGTGAGAGATGAGACTTAAGAGCTGCTACCTTATTATCAGTAGAGTCATTGACATTCTCCGTGGTCCTGATAAATTTAAAAAATTCCTTGTCATGTAGATCATTCTGCATTATCACATTACACATGGCAAGGGCGACTGCTCCATCGGTTCCCGGCTTGATCGGCACCCATTCAGATGACTTGGCGGCAGTGTTTGAAAATCTCACATCAAAGGTCACACTCTTTACCCCTTTTTCAACCCGTGACTTGATCAGCCTGTTTGAGCAGGGGACATGATTGATGTGGGCTTCCTGCACATTGCTGCCGAAATTCAGGACGTATTTGGTATTGTCGAAGTCCCAGTTGTCAAAAAATTTGCCCCATGTTAGCTCCTGGGCCACTTTTTTCGCGCTTGTACTTGTGGAGGTATGGTTTCCGATAGTCCCGCTTCCGTAGGTTGCCAGGAAAACGTCTTTTATCAGTTTTTCAGAGCTTGCCCTCATTGTGCCGTAGTGGAACATGAATTTTTCCGGCGTTCCTTCGTCGCGCAGTTTTTTCAGCTTGCCCGATATTTCAGTAATTGCTTTGTCCCATGAAATCCTCTTCCATTTTCCTTCACCGCGTTTACCGGCGCGTTTCAATGGATAGAGGATCCTGTCAGGGAAGTATTCATCATTAATGCCTGAATGTCCCTTTGCGCACATTTTACCCTTGGTCCTGTTGGACTTTGGATTGGATTCAAGCTTGACCAGCTTGCCGCCCTCAACATAACCCATGGCCGCACACCTGGTTACACATGACAGGCATGCCGTGGGAATGGATTCTCTCTTTGCAAATGTTATGAAGTTGTAATCCTTGCCGCCTCTTTTTAACTTCACCGCGCCGGCCAGGGAAGGAGATATAATACCTTCCCCGGCAGCAAGGAGAGCGCCGCCGGCAACACCCAGTTGTATAAAGTTACGGCGTGATAAATTTGACATTTTATTTTCTCCCTTCTTTTAATTTTTTTTATTTATTCAAATGAAGATTTAAACTCAGCGAGTTTTGTCTCTTTTGTTAACTTTTTATTGTAATGCCCCAACACCCCGTCAGGATCAATATAGAATACGTGGGGGTCTGTCTTTTCGTTCGGCAGGAGGGTTGACTTGTCCTTGTTTTCCAGTAGCTTGAATTCCTTGGCAAGTTTTGCAACCCTGCTTTTAGGGTCATTCAGATCACCGAAATTCCTTGCCCTGCCCTGACAGGTATTCGTACATGAAGTCGTAATTTTTTTGTCAACACGATGCCGGCAGAAGGTGCATTTGCCTACTCCAATGTCCTTCTCCCTGTCAGCCCTGGTCAGTTTTACATTAGGGTCGGGAGAGCGAACTCCATAGGGGCATGCGTCAACACATTTGTAACAACCGATACAGAGGGACGCATCTATCAGGATCATCCCGTCAGGGCGCTTGTACGTGGCCCCTGTCCTGTATTTTGCCTTTCCCATTTTTTGCCTTTCACCGCTTTGTGCTTCAGGACATACTTCAACACACGGCGGCACTTGCCACTCCTTTGACGCGTCCCCGGCACAATGGTTGCACAAACGCGGCAGGAAATGCTTTTGCGGGGCGGGATATTTGCCGTACTCCACGTTTTTAACAACAGTGTTGTACCTTCCCAGCGCGGCCCCGTATTCAGCCTTGTCTGCAATGCAACATCCCCTGCAGCCGATACATTTTCTCAGGTCGACGACCATTGCCCAGCGGGCAAGTTTCCCCTTCTTTTTCGCAGCCCCGGCCTCATCAGGTAAAATGCCTGTCGCAGCAACCGCCACTGCCACAGCGCTGCCGGTCTTAATCAAGTCACGGCGGGATACTTTATTAGACTTGCTCATGATTACCTCCTTTTTGTTAATGGTTCTGCCATTTTATTTCAATAATGAGAGCGAGTAGCACTCAGGATATAATTATTATTCTTCATCCTCATCTTCGTCTTCATCCTCATCTTCGTCTTCATCCTCATCTTCGTCTTCATCCTCATCTTCGTCTTCATCCTCA
>JAUVPO010000098.1 GCA_030598625.1 Deferribacteres bacterium
ATCTCCTCATCAGTGGAAATAACTACCTCGGGCCTTACGCGGAGTCTTGCCTGAAGCCTGTCCATTATCCTGTCAAGCGGATATGACCCGTTACTCAGGGAAACGTGAACATTCAACACGTCGGAAAGGTCAAAGTCACTGCTCACGGAAATATAATAATCACTGACATCGGGAATCTCGTCCAATACGGAATATATGGCGTGGGGATACAGGGTAGTGCCCCTATATTTGATCATCTGTTTTTTCCTGCCTATTATGGGTCCGAGACGCGGTGAATACCTTCCGCATTCACATGGTCCGTCCACCAGGAAACTGACGTCACCTGTCCTGAACCTCAGCAGCGGCATCCCTTCAACCGAAAAGGCCGTTACAACCACTTCCCCTGTTTTTCCTGGAGGCAATGTCTCTCCTTTATCATTAATTATTTCCACGACAGCCAGTTCAGGATGGAGGTGCCCGCCTCTCCGGGCGGCGCACTCGCAGAATGTCGTTATTGTTTCCGAAGAAGCATACGTTGAATATACCACGGCCGCCCACATTTCTTCCAGATACCGGCCCATTTTTAAAAGCGAGAGTTCCACATCTCTTACAGGTTCACCAATACAGATGATTTTGGTTACAGGCGTTTTTTGAGGTTCGATGCCGCTGGATTGCAAAAATTGACCAAGTTTATGCAGAAATGACGGGACCCCGACAATTACAGTCGGTTTCATCCTCTGAATAATTTCCATATGGCTTGCAAAACTGTTGAGGCCGTTTCTGACAGCAGCGGCGCCGAGCGCCCTTATCCCCAGGAAATACGCCAGCCCCGCAATAAAGCATCTGTCCATTGTGCATGTAAGGAGAACAATATCTTCCGCGCTGATCCCGCACCCTGCAAATGAGATTTCTTCATTGTATGCCAGGCGTTTTAAATCGTTTTCCGTGTACATGATCCTGGTAGGTTTGCCTGTTGTTCCTGACGACAAAACAATATCCGCAATTCCGGACATGGGAACGGCAAGCAGTTCATCATTATGTTCTTCAAAGACGGATTTATCGGTAAACGGGAAATCACTCAGATTATCAAGCGATACCTTGTCCGGATTAAATCCTCTCAATGTCCTCATGTAATAAGGGGAGTTTCCAACAATATACTCAAGATGCCTTTTGAAAAGCATTTCCTGCGCCCGCCTGATCTCATCAGGACCGGAGAATTCAAGTCCTCTGTAATTATCAAAATCCGTCATGCGGCGTTCTCCATAAGGGAGAGTTCTCTGTCTATGATTTCCCGGACCCTGTTCTTCAAGGAAAACACATTCATCTCCCTGTAATCATTCCAGGTAATGGCAGGCAATCTGCGTATCCTGATTGTTCCGGGTCTCAACAGGAACGAGCCTTTTGGAGGAATTTTCTCGGTACCGGAAATACAAAGCGGCACTATGGATGTATATGATTTTAATGCAACACGAAAAGCTGAACCATGAAAGTTGCCCAGTTTTCTTCCGCTGGAACGCGTACCTTCAGGGAAAAAAACGATCGAGACATTTTCCCTCAGAAATTCTATCGCCTTCTGAAAAAACACTTCAGGCTGTATCATCCTGATATTTAAATATCCCGCCTTACGGGCAAAAAAACCAAGGACCGGGATGCGGAAAGGCCATATATTTACTACCTGAACAACTTCATGCGGGAGCACAGACATCAAAAAGGCATCCGAGGCAGCCCTGTGATTGCTGACAAAAATATACGGCCCTTCAATATTGCCGGTTGAATGGTCTTCGTAAGAAACCTTGACCAAAGGAAACGGGAGCAGCGTAATGCCTTTGCCCCACCATCTAATACACCTGCGAAACCTTTTCATTGTCCCGCGTTGGTCCATAACCAATGACGAAACAGCAACTATAATCACAAGCAGCGGTATGCTGACGGCAGAATATATTATAAAAAGACTGTAAAAATACAAATTGAATAAATATATCTTAAAAAAATTCATCCGGGACCAGCAGCCTTAATTAGTTACCTCTCTTTCCTTTATAGCGGAAATGAAATTGTATACATCTTGCAACGTCCTTATATTCCTTATCTCTTCTTCATTTCTCATATTAACACCGAAGTTTTTTTGGAGAGCAGCCACCAGATCAACTATATCAAGGCTGTCCAGCCCGAGGTCGGTAAAGATCTGCGCCTCAGGTTTCAATTTTTCTTTTTCAAGCTCAAAGGATTCTTCAAACACCCTGTTGGTTATTTCAATAATTTCCTGCTCAGTCATTTATTTCCCTGAATAATCCGGCGCTTAATATCTTTCAGCGACCTGCATGCACTGAAAAACCGGATATTAGTTCGTTTATTATAATACACAAGGATAACAATAATTATAATTTTTTTCCTCAGGCAATATGTTTTCTGCACACAAGTGAGGCATTGACACCGCCGAAGGCAAAGCAGTTTTTTAATACGGTGTTGATTTCTTTCTTTAATGGTTTTTTAACATGATTTATTCCCCGGCAGTCGGGGCCGGTCCCGTCCAGATTTAATGTCGGATAAATAATGCCTTTTTCCATCATTATTAAAGACGCGATCAGTTCAATGGCGCCCGAAGCCCCCAGGGTATGCCCGATGTAGCCCTTCAGGCTGCTTACTGGAACAGAGTCGCCAAAAAGTTTGCCAATGGCAGCGGCTTCCTCTTTATCCCCCTGGACAGTCCCCGTTGCATGCGCATTAATATAGTCTATTTCATCCGGAGCAGTACGGGCGTCATTCAGTGTTTCATTAATGCATCGGATTATGGAGCTTTTGTCTGACTGGCTTATATGAGATCCGCTGCCGCACGTACCGTAACCGGTAATCTCGGCATAAATCCCGGCGCCCCTTTGGACAGCATGTTCATATTCTTCCAGAACCAGGATGCCGCTTCCTTCTCCACATACCAGTCCGTCACGGTCTTCATCAAAAGGCCTGGGGGTTTTCTGAGGGGTCTGATTATATTTTACGGAAGCCGCAAATACAACATCGAATGACCCTGTCACCGAAGGGTGAAGTTCCTCCGCGCCTCCGCACAGCAATACATCCTGCCTGCCCGACCTAATGAATTCGTATCCCGTACCGATAGCCTGAAGAGATGAAGCACAGGCAGCGGATGTTGCCATGACACAGCCCGTCAGCCCAAGATACTGCGCAACATTTATTGCGGCGGTATGAGACATGCCCTGAAAAAACATGGAGGAAGGAAGTCGGCTCAAATCCTTCTCAAACAGCATTATCTCGAACGCCCGGCTGATGCTTCCGGCGCTTCCTGTTGTAGAGCCGATAATGCAGCCTGTCCGGTTTGAAATGTCATCGGATTTGATCCCTGAATCAGCGAGCGCCTGCTCAGCCGCCTGTGCGGCAAAAATACTCATACGGCCCATAGAGCGCCTCTTCTGACGCGGAATGTTTTTTTCATCCTTCAGTTTCGCAGGAGCAGCCACATGACTGCTCATCCCGCAATAACGGGACCATTCCTCCATAAAACAGACAGCGCTTTTTCGTAACTCCATGCCCTGTATAAGTGCATCAACACTGCCTCCTAACGGGGTAACAGCGCCGACTCCTGTTATTACGACTCTTTTCATCAGCGTAAATTTTTCAGTAAAAATTTGTTATACCGGTCTGCATCAACAATGGACCTGCCGACGATAAGAGAAGACATCATCGCGCCGATTATACCGGGCAACAGGGAACTCTGTCCGGCGGCATACAGATTGCGCAACGGAAGTTTTCCTTTCAGATTAAACTGGTTCACTTTCTGCTTTATTCCATAAGCAGAGCCGTCATAGTTGTTCAGGAAATCCCTGAATGTAAGCACTGACGCCGAACCGATAACTTCAAGCGTGTTCCTGTATTCCGGAAACACCGTAAAAATCCGTTCCAGTATATTTTCAGTCCTACTCTTTTTATAATCGTGATAGGCTTGAGGCCTCTTGCCGGTTTCGGAATCCTTCCACGCTTTAACGTGCTCAAAAAAGGAGGTCTCAAAGGCAGTAACGGTTCTGCAAGTCTTCCCCTCTGTCCGCTCGATAGATTTGATAAGTACAAGGGGAGGCGTGCCCGTGTAAGCCGGATCTAAAAGCCTGTTTATGTCATAATGCGGAAAAATCGAAAAAAGGGAAGATTCAAAATCAGTATCCTCATTTTCGGAATTAAGGACCGCGAAAACAGAAAAAAATCCTGCCGAGGATTCAAACGACGATACCCTGTCAACGAAAGCCCGGCTCAAATATCTCTCAGGCAGGACCTTTAAAATTTCTTTGGGATGAATCGTAAACACACAATTATCACCTGAAATTTCCTCTCCCGTATTCAATATAAATCGTCCCGCTTTTTTATCGCGGATGTCGGCCAGACCCGTGATATGCCTGTTACACAGGATTTCTACTTCATAGTCTTTAAGTTTTGTCTCGAATGCCTTTATAAAAGAAGAGCCTCCGTTGCGGACGCCGGCAACCGACTGATAAAGCCCATGACACATGCGGCTGTGATTTGCAAAGGATATCTCGTCGGGCCTTACGCCGTAACACATTGCAAAACCTGAAAGCAGGGCTTTTAAAGCCGGATTCTGTGTCAGTCCGTTCAGAACATCTTCCAAAGAAATCAAATCTTCATCCAGGAGACGATGTTGTGAAAAGAGGGTGCGCAAATTCATGGAAGGCGTGTTATCACAGACATGCCGGACTTTCTCAAAATATCCTTCAATGGCCGACACCTCTCCGGGGAAATAATCCTTGAATCTGTTTTTTACATTTTCAATCCCGTAAGGAACTTCATACCGCCTGCCTTCCGATTCAAAAAAAAAGCTGTGGGCATTATCCGGGGACAGAAAAACAGGCTGGATTAAGTCGCGGATTTCAAGTACCGATAAGAGATCATACAATATCCCGTCTTTTTGAAGCCCTCCGGTGAAATGAAAACCTGTATCAAAAGGGATGCCTTTTTTATAAAATCGGGCTATGGATCCTCCAATGTGCGGGCTTTTTTCGAGCAGCAGCACCCTGCGTCCGTTCATACCGAGTATAAGGGCCATGGTCATGCCGCTTATACCGCTTCCGACAACTATATCGTCATATTTTTTCATCTAAAATCCACACCCCTTCTTGCATTGTAAGGGGCTTATCTTTTTTGAGCAATTTATTGCCTGAATTGAGCACGGATAATTCATGAATTATCCCTACATCGCCAGTCCGCCGTTAATGCCGATAACCTGACCGTGTATATACATGTGTTCCTCGCTGCATAAAAAATCAACAACCGAAGCAATATCTTCAGACCTGCCTAACCGGTTAACGGGTATTAAGGGCAGAATCTGGTCTTCAGGAATATCTCCGGTCATATCCGTTTTAATAAATCCCGGAGCAACAACATTCACAAAAATATTTTTTTTGCCGACTTCACGGGCCAAAGACTTAGCCGCGCCGATCAATCCCGCCTTAGAAGCGGAATAGTTGACCTGACCGGCCTGGCCTGTCTGGCCTGATACGGATGAAACAACTACAATCCGGCCTTTTTTTGCCTTCAGCATTGAAAACAAAACAGTGCGGGTTACATTAAAAAATCCGTCCAGATTCGTTGAAAGGACCGAATCCCATTCTTCCTTAGTCATCCATACCATTAAATTATCCCTGGCAATTCCCGCATTATAGACAAGCACGTCCGGGGCAGATTCTTTTGTTCTTGCGGCCAGGGCGGTCTCTGTTTCTTCATAGCTTGAAACATCAAAGGGGATTAACTCGCAAGACCTTCCCCTATCCGCTATTTCGCCTTTAACATTTTCAGCAGCCTCATGGCTGCTCCTGTAAGTCAGCCAGATATCAAAGCCGGACCCGGCAAGGCGCAAAGCTATGGCACGCCCTATCCCGCGGCTGCCGCCGATTACTAATGCAGTCTTATTCACATTCATAATTTTTTCCAAATGAACTCCCCCTAATCAGAGTTGTAGGGGGTTTTTGATTAATTTATTAAATATTAGTATATGGATGATTTTTTAATCAAGATTCCTTTGTTTCCGCATCCCAAAAAAATTTCATCAGGAACAAAAATTAAGCCTACATGATCAGTTTGTCATTCCGGCTTGTCCGGAATCTTTCTTCATGCATGAATTCAACAGGCCTGTCAGCAGGCGCTATGACAACTGAGTCCTTTATACCTCAGCATAATGGCATTAACACCACACATTGCAATCAGCAATTCATGGTTAACAATTAACAATTAAAGATTTCAACTCCTTGATATTACTAATTATTTTTCAACTCCAACCAGCGGGCATCACATCTGGCCTGAGTTTTGCTTTATATCATCTGTTGCAGATTGTTCTTTGACAGTTAGACGAAGTTATTTGCTGATATATTTCGGTGAAAACTCGGCAGGCTTTTTATGAATGAGGCAATGAAAAATGTCATTTTAATGACACGGACTTTTCCATTAAAGTTTAAAGCTTCTTTTGCCGAATAGAAAAAATGCTGAGCAGTAACCGGAAATTTAAATTGAGATAAAGGAGGTGATCTGAAGAGCAAATCAGCGGAGCTTCCCCCCGGTAATATCGGGATGGGATTTTATTAATATATTTTAGAGTCAATTAAAAAAATTAAGGAGGGAGTTGAATGAAAAGATCGTTTATTATACTTTTAAGCATGATGTTTGTTTTAGGTTCGTTCGCGACTGTCTTTGCTGATGATGGCGGCATGGACAGCGTAAGGTCGGCAGTTGCCGGGTCCAAGGTGACAATCGGCGGAGACGCCTATGTTGAAGGCTACTGGCTGGGCAACCCTGACAGGAACATTGGTGGCGTAGATACAGATGATGATGTGCGCTACTGGAACCAGAGGGTGAGATTAAAGGTCCACGCTGCAATCGGCGGTGTTGAGGTCAGGACAAGACTGACTACAGGTGATACGGAATGGGATGGCGCAAATGTCACCAACAGCAACATTGCAGTCGACTATGCTTATCTTCACGTACCTGTAGCAACACCTGTAACCCTTGATTTCGGACGGCAGAAGTCTGACTGGGGCAACAAGCTCTATGAATGGAACGCAAATAG
>JAUVPO010000021.1 GCA_030598625.1 Deferribacteres bacterium
GCGATTTTCCTGTCTTAATTCGAGGTATTTCCCGATCTGCTCGTCAGTCAGGATTTCATTCAGCATTATTTCAGTGTCCCATCTCAGTTTCTGCATTTCAGTGCGGGCTGCCCGTCTGTCTGTTCCGCTTTTCTCTCTTATCTCATTCATCTTCAGGACCTTATCTTCGATGATCGGACGGATTGCTTCTACCTGTTCCTCTGTCAGGCCGAGGCTGTCCGTGAGACGCTCTACTATCTGATCGGGAGATTTCTGAAATCCGAATCGGCCCCTTGCCTCTACGGAAAAGGGATGCGTAACGAGAGCAAGCGCAATAATGAATAATCCGGCTGCCAGGGTAATGTAAAGAGATTTCCTCGTGATCCGGTTTTTTAAGTTTAGTTTAGTTTTCATTATGGCCTCCTTTTTTAAATGGTTTTTGTCCTGTGGTGCTGCCTTTATTTGATTGTTCCTGTTCATGGCGTCCTCCTTTCCCGTTTAAGTGTTCCTCTTGTTTATATCGTAAGAAATATTTCATTAAGTGTGGGTTAAGTCCTGGTCAAGAAAGGCAAAGTTTTGTAAAGATTTGTTAAGTGCCCTTAAGAAAAATTTACGTTTTTAGAAGCGGACTTTCGGATATAATAGAATCGTAATATTCATTAATCTCAAATAAGGAAGCAATGAAGATGAATCGTATCCTGGTTATTGACGACGATGTAGAGCTCTGTGAGCTTCTGACAGACTATCTGGTCCCCGAGGGCTTTGATGTCGAAACGGTCAACAATTCAAATAAGGGGATTGAGCGGGCGCTTTCAGGAGACCATGACTTTGTAGTGCTCGATATCATGTTGCCCGGTCTCAATGGTTTCGAGGTCCTGCGTATACTGCGAAAGACTTCGAATATTCCTGTGCTGATGCTGACTGCCCGCGGGGAAGACGTGGACAGGATCGTGGGGCTTGAGATGGGGGCTGACGATTACCTGCCGAAACCCTTTAACCCCCGGGAACTCATTGCACGCATCCGGGCAATCCGTCGAAGGAGCGAGACAGGGAAGAAAGAAGAGGAGCAGACCGCACCTCCCGAACGGATTACTGTGGGTGATGTTGACCTGAATACAGGCACACGGACGGTGAGGAAGACAGGGAAAAACGTAGACCTGACTGCCGTGGAGTTTGACCTGCTCGATATGCTGCTGAGGTTTGCGGGCCATGTAGTACCCAGAAAGGACCTCGTGAGCAAAGTCCTGGGACGCGGCCTTGATCCTTTTGACAGGAGTATAGATGTGCATGTAAGCAGTATCAGGAAAAAGCTCGGCCATAAAGTAAAAGGGATGGAGCGGATCAAGACGATCCGGGGGATCGGTTATTTGTATGCGCTTCTTAAAGATAAAGAGTCTGGTAAATAAAGGAAGAGGTTATATATGCGAAGTCTTTTTGTGAAAATATTTCTCTGGTTCTGGCTGGCCTCAATATTAATAATTATCTCTACCTTTGTACTCTTCTCATTATTCAGACCATTCGAGCCTCTCCGTGAGGATGGACGTCATATAAGGAGGATGGCCCATTTCGGCAGCAGGGCAGTAGAGGTACTGGAACAGGAGGGCCCCGGCGCCTTACAGGAATTTATTCAGCGCCGGGAAGAGAGGCGCGGCAGACATAATGTCTTTTTCTTTGATGAGAATTCCAGATCAGTGACCGGAAGAGAAGCCCCTCCAGACATCAGTGAACTTGCCGCACGTGCAAGGGAGAGTGGTATTACGGAATTTCAGCGCCGTGACAAAAGTGTCCTGCTTGCCCGGACCATATACGGGAAGGACGGAAGTTATTACATAATGGCAGGCGAACTGCCGAGCAGTCGGCGCAGTCCTCCGCTCAGCCGGATATTCAGTTCCCGTTTTATGGGTATGCGTCTTCTTGCCATCCTAATAGTTGCAAGTATCTTCTGCTACTGGCTTGCACGGTACCTGACTGCACCGGCAAGAACATTGAGGACAGCCACGCGGAAGTTTGCATCCGGTGATCTGAAGACCCGTGTGGGAAAAAGCCTTGGAGGACGAAAAGACGAGTTGGCTGACCTCGGGAATGATTTTGATCTGATGGCCGAACAGATCGAATCCCTGATCACCTCCCAGAACCGTTTACTGAGAGATATCTCACATGAACTCCGCTCACCCCTTGCTCGTCTGAATGTTGCACTCGAGCTTGCCCGCCGGCAGTCGGGAAAGAAAGCAGAGGAATCCCTTGACCGCATTGAACGGGAAGCTGAGAGACTGAATAAACTCATCGGCCAGCTGCGCACCCTCACATTACTCGAAAGCAGTGCGGAACTCATGGATAAAAAACCCCTTAATCTCTCTGTTCTGGTAAAGGCAGTTTCCGATGATGCTGATTTCGAGGCCGAGAGCGCGGGCCGTTCAGTAAAGACAGAGCTGAGTGATGATATAAAGGTTGAGGGTTCCGAAGAACTCTTGCGCAGGGCAATAGAAAATGTGGTGCGGAATGCTGTTCGCTATACTGATGAAGGCACAGAGGTCAACATATCCCTTCAGCGCAGACAATTAAATGAGACAGAGTTTGCCGTATTAACGGTGCATGACCGCGGCCCGGGTGTACCGGCAGAGGCGCTTGCCAATCTGTTCAGTCCTTTTTACCGCGTTGCCGAATCCCGTGATCGTCAGTCAGGGGGTATGGGTATCGGGCTGGCGATTACGGAACGTGCGGTCAGGTTGCATAGGGGGAAGGTTGAGGCTGAAAATGCAGCTGGTGGAGGATTGATTATTCGAATATACTTGCCGGTTCTGTATTGAATGTTTCAACCTGCAATCATTAATTTTGTAATTCTATTTGCTGTGCACTTTTTTGTAGGAAATTATCAATTTTGACGTTTATGCTGAACATAAAGATTTATATTTTGATATGAGCAATTGAAGAGCATGTAAATTTTATTGTTTCCGAAAAGGTAAACTCCGGGTAACCGGGGGGTGGCATAAATCATTATCTGTGTGAAGATAATTAAATATTATCGTTTATTTCGGACCTTTTTAATAGTTTTATTGATTTTTTGAGTGTCCTTTCCTTTACTATATTTGCGTATTTTTCATGTATTCTTGCTAATAACTCTGCCGTGCTCTGACAAAATTGTTCAATTTTAATGTCTAACAAATTTTTTTTATAAAGGGTTGATGCTTTCATCTTAATCCCCCTCCTCTCTTATATTCATTATAAGAAGGCGGATATTTGTTTCATATGACTTAAATCATAGAATTGTTATTGGATTGTAATTATTCTAAAGTAAGCATGGACCAATAAAAAGACAGCATGCATAACTGAAATAACTATTAGTCTCATTAGAATATGGAAAAAAGAGCTTATAATAGAATACCGGTAAGTATTAAAATAAGATATTTAGAGTGGCGAATAGGCTTTTTCAAAAACCAATACACTGGAACTATAAAGAATATAACAGAAAAAGGGATGTTTATAAGTACAAATTATGATGTGCCACTTGACTCAATAATTGAAGTATGTATTCCTGTTAAAAAAAAGGTTTTTGGTATCTCCATTAAGAAAAAAATATTTTGTATTACGGCAAATCTTATCAGTGTAGTTTGGGGGGGGGAATTATCTAAAGATTCAAATGTTGGCATTGGGATTAAGCTTTCAAATCCCCCAAAAGAATATTTAGAATTTGTTGGCAGTCTTAAGTCTGAATCATTATAAGGATAATTTATATTTTTAAAAAATATTATAAATAGACAGACATGGCTTAAAGTGATATATACATTATAGATAGCAGTTAACCCGATAAAGCCAATCTCTCCATAAGGAGGGGACGGAGAGCGGCGGGTCTTAAAAAGTGTTAAGATGACCGAGCTGCCGAAGGGTAAGCCATTAGTAGGTTAACTTTTTTTAGGCAGCAACATCCTTATGAAAAAAACAGCTCTTAAGTATTTTTGTGCTGTATTCTTTCTTGTCATGTCAGGGGCGGGAGAAACATATGCTGATAAAAATAATTGCACCAAATGCCACATCATCTTTATAAAACAATTGGTTTCAGCTAATAATGGAAAATACGCTCTTTCTCAAAATACACTTTTAGGAAAGACATGCTGGGACTGTCATTCCAAAGATACTGACAATAATATCGATCCGGTAACCGGTGCTCCACAAATAAATCATAAAAATGATACCGATTTAGCCGGAGGAAATTTTGCTTATATAACAGGCTCCAAAACGGGCATAACAGGCAACAGTATGTCAAGAGGCCACAACATCATATATACCGGAGTACCTGATCTCAGATTCTATAATTACCTTCCGGGTGACGAGCATGACAATAGTGCTGCAGGGCTGGATTCTTCCACGTTTAGATGTGCCGGAAAGTTTGGCTGTCACGGTGATCGTACAATAGAAGATGAATATGCATCAATGAAAAACACTCACCATTATGCTTCTTCCTCACTCAGTTTCGGTAGTATTGATATGGATAATCAGGCATTGAGTCACGGAGCAATAGGCGAACAAGTCGGTTCAAGTTATAGATTTTTGAAAGGTGTTAAAGGCGGTGAGGATCCTGACTGGCATGCTACATCCAGTCAAACTGATCACAATGAATATTATGGAGCAACATCAATGAAAGACGGCAGCAGGTCGGCCCCGGCAGGTAACACAATCAGTGGATTATGTGCAGAGTGTCACGGAGATTTCCACGGTTCCGAAATAGGCATGTCAGGACGGTGGATAAGACATCCAACAGATATATCCCTTCCTAATCAATCCGGTACAGAGTTTGAAAAATACGTGACTTATGATTTAAAAGTTCCGGTTGCAAGAACCGTAATACCTCAGACTCCAAGCAGTGTAGTAAATCCTGCAGGATCAACTGATGATATTGTTATGTGTCTTTCATGTCATGTGGCTCATGCAAGCCAGTATGAGAATATGCTCAGGTTTGATTATCGTTATGTAGGTGAAGGGAATTCATCTAAACCCGGCGATTGCTTAATATGTCATTCCTCGAAAGGTGATTAAGTAGACTTTGTATCAATTTCTGACAAGAGGCTTTAATTTAATCATTTCCTCTTGGGTTAACGTCCCGGTTTACTTCAAGATGACTCGACGGCAAGGGGTCAGGCACAGAAATCCTGTTGAAAAAAATATCCGGCTTACATTAAACTCATTAAGATTTACATTCTAAATATTTTATTCCATACCCATACAGAGGAGACCGTAAATGAACGTGGCGCAGAAGTTAATATCATCACATCTTGTATCAGGCACTATGAAAGCGGGTGAAGAGATCGCTATATCGATTGACCAGACATTGACCCAGGACGCGACAGGCACAATGGCGTATCTTGAGTTTGAGGCAATGGGGATTCCAAAGGTAAGGACGAAACTCTCTGTGAGTTATGTAGACCATAATACGCTTCAATCCGGTTTTGAAAATGCCGATGACCACAGGTTTCTCCAGACAATAGCGGCAAAGTACGGGATTTATTTTTCAAGGCCGGGCAACGGCATCTGCCACCAGGTCCACCTTGAGAGGTTTTCCAGTCCGGGACAGACACTTCTCGGTTCGGACAGCCATACGCCTAACGCGGGCGCTGTGGGGATGCTTGCCATAGGAGCGGGGGGGCTCAATGTGGCGCTGGCAATGGCAGGCGAACCTTTCTGGATGGTGATGCCGGAAATAGTTCGTGTAACACTGACAGGAGCCTTTCAGGCCGGTGTAAGCGCAAAGGACATAATCCTTGAGGTCCTCAGACGAATGACCGTAAAGGGCGGCGTCGGAAGGATCATTGAATACAGCGGGGACGGCATAAAGAAACTGACAGTCCCCGAGAGGGCGACGATTACGAACATGGGGGCCGAACTTGGGGCCAC
The DNA here is from genome assembly GCA_030598625.1 of Deferribacteres bacterium. Lineage (GTDB taxonomy): Bacteria > Nitrospirota > Thermodesulfovibrionia > UBA6902 > UBA6902 > JAUVPO01. The sequence goes on from JAUVPO010000021.1 coordinate 5,866, forward strand.
TTCCTCGGTGTTCCCTTCGGACGAACAGACACTGGCCTTTTTTAAGGCACAGGAACGCGAAGGCGACTGGACCGGGCTTAAGCCCGACGCGGACGCGGAATATGATGAAGACATTCTCATAAATGTTGACGAAATTGAACCGATGATAGCAGCTCCTTCAAGCCCGGATAAAGTGTCACGGGTGAGGGATGTCGAAGGGATGCCTGTAAGACAGGTGTGTATCGGAAGCTGTGTAAATTCCTCTTTTGCCGATCTTATGGTTGCCGCGAGTATACTGAAGGGCAGGAGAATTCACCCTGATGTAAGCCTCACGATCAGTCCCGGCTCGCGGCAGGCGTTCAGGATGATTACGGAGAACGGGGGACTGGCGGACCTTATTTCCGCCGGTGCAAGGGTACTTGAATGCACCTGCGGCCCGTGCATTGGAATGGGGCAGTCGCCGGCAACGGATACAGTAACGCTCAGGACCTTTAACAGGAATTTCCCGGGAAGGAGTGGCACCTCCGGAGACCGGGCGTATCTCTGCAGTCCTCTTACTGCGGCAGCCTCTGCGATTACCGGAAAAATAACGGACCCTCGTGATCTTGTTAAAGAGCCGATAAAAATTTCTCTTCCGGAGAAATATACTGTAGACGACTCAATGATTATTGCGCCTTCTAAAGCGCCTGAGAAAATTGTAATTGAAAGAGGCCCGAACATAAAACCTTTTCCGGTTAAGGGTGCGCTTGAGGAATCCTTGAAAACTAAAGTTGTTTTGAAAGTAGGCGATAATATAACCACGGATGATATCATGCCAGCCGGCGCCAAAATACTGCCCCTGAGATCGAATATCCCGGCAATATCCGAATATGTTTTTTCAAAGGTGGACCCGGCATTTCATACCAGGGCCAGGGCCTCCGGCGGAGGGATAGTCCTTGGAGGGGTAAACTACGGCCAGGGATCGAGCCGGGAACACGCTGCCCTTGCGCCGATGTATCTGGGGATCAAGGTTGTGCTCGCGAAATCCTTTGCGCGTATTCATAAAGACAACCTGATTAACTTCGGGATACTGCCTCTGACTGTTGAGGAGGATGTCTATGATTCAATTGACCCTGATGCCGATCTGGAATTTCCGGACCTGTCAAAAGAAGTCAGGGAATCGTCAAAGATTACATTTATGGACGTGGGGAAGGGGAAGACCTATACATCGGAGCACGGTCTGACCGGAAGACAGAGGGAAATTGTTCTCGCGGGCGGATTGCTTAATTATGTAAGAGGGAAATAAAAAAGCTTGCAAAACTGCAAAGAATAGTATATTTATATTATTAATTATCTTTTCGTTAAAGGATATAAATTTTAGTTAAAGGGAGGTATGTGATGAAACTGCTTGCTGTGTTGTTCTGTATTCTGGTGTTTGCAGTGGCCGGGTGTGCTACTACCCCTGCGACGAGTCCTGAGGAAGGAGCTGCTTTGGAAGACGCGTTTAAAGCGGCGCAGGACGCAAGAGATGCTGCTGATAAGGCATCCTCGGCAGTAGACAAGGTGTCAATGTCAACCGACAGCGCTGTGCAGGCCGCTGACAGGGCTGAAAGCGCCGCTGACAGGGCCGAAAGCGCTGCTAACAGGGCCGAAAGCGCCGCTGACAGGGCTGAAAACGCTGCCGAGAAGGCTGTCAAGGCTTTTGAAATGAGACAGAGGAAATAATTTATTTTGAAATTACGGCAGGAAGCCCTGTTGCATTTTTAACTGCCTGTATCATAAGTTGAGTATCGACATATTTCAACAGGCGCTTCCTGCCGAGTTTTTTTACCGAAAGCCTTAAAAGCTCGGAATCTTTTCTCTCTGAACGGTGGATCTCAATATAAATCTTATTATCATACATTCCTGCCTTTACGTGTTCGTTTATTATCCTGACTGTTGTACCGGGTTTGATGAATTCAAATAATGTCTTTATGTCCTCCGGATAAAGCCTGATGCAGCCGTGGCTTATTTTTCGCCCTATCCCGTACGGCCTGTTTGTGCCGTGAATTCCATAGCCGCTTACTGAAAGCTGCAGCCAGTATTCGCCGAGGGGATTGTCGGGCCCGTCCGGTACAAAGGCGGGGAGTTCGGGATTTTCTTCTCTGATAATATCAGGGACGTACCAGACCGGAGATTTAATTTTTTTAGTGATTCTGAATTTACCGGTCGGGGTATTAAATCCCTGTACACCGATGCCTATCGGATAAGTTGAAACGTATTTGAGTCCTTTTACGGAAAAGAAGTGGTATAGTCTCATTTCGGCAAGGTTGATTATTATTCCGTTATCAAGGACCTCCGGAAGAAGCCATGAGGTCGGTATCAATATCCCGGTATTATTTTCAGGTATCCATGGGTCGGAGTGACTATTGGCGTCGACAATTTCGTTATACCCGACATCGTATTTCCTGGCGAGTTCAATAAGTGTTTCTTTGTTCTTGATTGTATACGTTGTATTGCTTCCTATCAGTATTGTGGAATCATCATAAAGGGGGAAAGCGCCGGAGGCGTATATGTCTGAAGTGAGAACAAGAATAACAGAAAGCGTTATCACAAAAATCCGCATGCTAAATAATAATTTATTTCTACAATATGAAGCAATTCGCATGCTTGACACGCTGATTTTTAAGCAGTATACTTAAACTACCCTGGGGGAGGCGATGCCTGAGAGTTCCAGAATTATGTGGAAGACCCCTCGAACCTGAACTGGATAATTCCAGCGGAGGAAAGGAAGAATGAAGAAAACTAACACCGTATTTCCCAGGGTTTATGTCACTCAGGGAATACGGTTTTTTTCTGGAGAAAAATGAATCAAAAGGTACTGACAAAAGTTGATGCGGCATATATAAGAGACATTCTCGCGAAATCGCTGGATTTGCGTGCATTAAACCTTAACGAGGTCTCGGCGCTTTTAGCGGTGGAGGAAGGGGAACTGTGGTCCGAGATATTTGATTCGGCGCGCCGTGTCAAGGAAAGAGTTTACGGAAAGAGGATCGTGCTCTTTGCCCCTCTCTATTTGTCAAACGAGTGCATGAATGATTGTCTGTATTGCGGTTTCAGAAGGGGGAACAGGGAAGCAAAAAGAAAAACACTTACAGTTAATGAAGCGGTTGAAGAGGCTGTGCTGCTTGAGCGCAGGGGATATAAGAGGCTTCTGCTTGTCGCGGGGGAACATTCAAAATACGCGGGTATCGGTTATTTCGAAAAGATTGCGGAAGCTATTTATAAAAGAACGGATATAAGGATTTTGCATGCGAACTCCGCCCCGATGAGTGTGGATGATTTCAGGAGGCTCAAGGCTTCGGGGATAGGCGTGTATCAGTGCTTTCAGGAGACATATCACCTGCCGTCATACATGCATTTTCACCAGACCGGTACAAAGGCGGACTATGCAGGGCGTCTGGGAGTTATGGACAGGGCGATTGAAGCGGGCTTTGAAGACATTGGAATGGGTGTGCTGCTTGGTCTTTATGACTGGCGATGGGATGTGGCTGATTTGATCGCACATTGCCGGCGGCTTATTAATAAATACGGATTCGGCCCCCATACACTGTCTGTTCCGAGACTGCAGCCGGCACAGGGTTCCATGGCAGACCTTTTGCGTTATGGGGTTTCAGACGAAGACCTCAAAAAGATAGTCGCCATTTACAGATTGGCCCTGCCGTATGTAGGCGTTGTGGTTTCTACAAGAGAGCCGTCCGGTCTGAGAGACGAGCTGTTCTCGCTCGGGGCATCACAGGTTTCCGCAGGTTCAAAAACGAGCCCATGGGGCTATATTGAGGAAGGTGACACCGAACAGTTTGAAATCGGCGACAGCAGGAGCCTTGAAGAGGTCATGGGAAAGATAGCAAGCCTCGGCCTTATCCCGAGTCTTTGCACGGCCTGTTACAGGGAGGGCAGGAGCGGTGAGCGGTTCAGGAATCTTGCCGAGGAGGCGACCATAAAAAACTTCTGTCATGAAAATGCCCTGTTGTCCCTCAAGGAATACGTGGAAGATTGTGCTTCCGGTGAAATAAAAGAACAGTTAATGAAAGTCTTAAACGAAGAAGTCGTAAAAATCCGGAACGGACTGTCTGATAAATTTAAACTTATTGAAGCAGGTGAAAGGGATATACATATTTGATTTGTTGGGGCGTATGGCAATACGGTATTGAATCATGAAATTAATGATAAACGGAAATGAAACTGAATCAGGCAACAATCTTACTGTTTCCGGACTCCTTGAGGACCTCGGAATCGAGCCTGCCGGGGTAGCTGTCGAGGTTAACATGAATATAATCAAAAAATGTGATTATGAAAGGCATGCACTCAAAGACGGAGATGCTGTGGAGATTGTCAATTTTGTAGGAGGCGGATAAAACCGGAGTTTTAAAAGAGAGGTATTATGAATGACAAGTTGGTGATCAAGGGAATTGAGTTTAAATCCCGTCTTTGGGTCGGGACGGGAAAGTATAAAGATTTCGAGGAAACAGCCAGAGCTATCGAAGCGTCCGGCGCCGATGTTGTCACTGTAGCAGTGAGAAGGACGAATATCTTTGATAGCAAGTCGGAAAATCTGCTGGATTATATTGATCCAAAAAAATACAGGATTCTTCCAAATACAGCCGGATGTTATACGATGGAGGACGCGCTTAGGTATGCGCGTCTGGCGAGGGAAACAGGGGTATCAGACCTTATAAAACTTGAAGTCATAGGTGATGAGAAAACCCTTTTCCCCGATGTATGCGCTACTCTTCAGGCAACAGAGATATTGGCAAAAGAGGGATTCATTGTTCTTCCCTATATAAATGATGACCCTGTTATGGCGCAGCGGCTGGTTGATGCCGGCGCTTCCGCGGTCATGCCCCTTGCAGCGCCGATAGGGTCGGGACTGGGTATTCGCAATCCTTATAACATAAAGATAATTCTCGGGCAGGCAGTTGTGCCGGTCATAGTTGATGCCGGAGTCGGTACGGCTTCCGATGTTGCGGTTGCAATGGAACTGGGCTGCGATGCGGTATTGCTTAATACCGCAATAGCAGGGGCAGGGGACCCCATTGCCATGGCCGAAGCAATGAAGCATGCTGTTATGGCGGGCCGGTTGGCGTATAAGGCAGGAAGGATACCGAGAAAACTCTATGCAACGGCAAGCAGTCCGATAGAAGGGATGCTATGACCGGAAGCCGGATGTGGAGATATATGTGTTATGAGAAGTAAAATTGATTTCAGGCTTTATCTGGTCACGGACAGGAAGCAGTTAACCGGAAACCGTTCATTGACAATCGCTGTCAGGCAGGCGTTAAAAGGCGGGGTCAAGGCAGTTCAGCTAAGGGAAAAAGATCTGGGGACACGAGGGCTTTTGAAACTGGCGCATAAGATGAGAGAATTGACGCATGGATTTAATGCAAGGCTTTTTATTAATGACAGGTTTGATGTGGCGCTTGCTGTCGGCGCTGACGGTGTCCACCTTACTCAAAACAGCATTCCGGCTGAAGCCGTTCGGAGCGTTGTAAGGAAAAAAATTATGATCGGTGTATCAACACACTCTTTGAAGGAAGCAAAAAACGCTGAGAAGGGAGGGGCTGACTTTATAACTCTCGGCCCTGTTTACAGAACGGCGTCAAAACTGAAGTACGGTGTCCCTGTCGGTTTGGATACATTAAACAAAGTGAGCGGTCAGATAAAGATACCTGTCTTTGCAATCGGAGGAATAAAGGACCGGAGGATAGCGGAAGCGCAAAAGGCAGGGGCTTTCGGGGTCGCAATGATATCGGAAATATTCGGGGCATCAAATATATCCGGCAAAGTGAAAGAACTAATTGGAGCTTGTTTATAAATTGTCTTTTTCTGTCATTCCGGCTTGTCCGGAATCTTTTTACAGAAGGATTCCCGACGCGCGGAGCCTGTCCCGACTTGTTCGGGGCTTGCGGGAATGACAAATGACTGTAGTTTATAAACAGACTCTAATTTGAACTATCCATGACTTTACTTAGAGGGAGAGATTAATATGAACAAGACATTGAAACATACAAGAATAGAGCTTGCGAGGAAAGGCATTGTTACAGGAGAAGTGGAGCAGGTGGCCATTGATGAGAAAATCGATCCGGAGCAGCTTTCAAGGGACATCGCTGAAGGCCTGACTGTCATTTCAAGAAATATCAATCACGATATTAAACCCTTAGGCATAGGCAGGGGTTTAAGGACAAAGATAAATGCCAATATCGGTACGTCAAGGGACAGGGTGTCTTTTGATGAAGAAATGCAGAAACTCGATGTTCTGATCAAATATGGAGCTGACGCTGTCATGGACCTTTCTACAGGCGGGCCGATAAGAGATATCAGGAGACTGCTTTTAAGGAAATCCACGATTTCGGTCGGGACCGTTCCGATATACGAGGCCGTGGCAAGGGCCGCTGAAGACATGGGGTCGATTGCGAAGATGAGTGTTGATGACCTGTTTGATGCAATAGAGGGACATGCGGAGGAGGGCGTTGATTTTGTGACCGTCCACTGTGGTCTTACGAGAAAAACTATCGAGACCCTCAGGGAGGACGGAAGGATACTCGATATAGTAAGCCGAGGCGGGGCGTTTCTTGTTGAGTGGATGATATACAATGACCGGGAGAATCCCCTTTATGAAGATTATGACAGATTGCTGGAATTGGCAAAGAAACATGATCTGACATTGAGCCTCGGTGACGGCGCGCGCCCCGGATGTCTTGCTGATGCGACGGACAGGACACAGATAGATGAGCTTCTGACCCTCGGTGAATTACGGGACAGGGCAGTCAGGGAAGGGGTACAGGTCATAATCGAAGGCCCCGGACATGTTCCGCTTAATCAGGTGGAACTGAATATGAAGATGCAGAAAGAAATATGCAAGGGCGCTCCTTTTTATGTTCTTGGCCCCCTCGTGACTGATATTGCTATGGGCTACGACCATATATCCAGTGCTATCGGAGGCGCTGTTGCCGGAGCTGCGGGCGCTGATTTCCTTTGTTATGTTACGCCGTCGGAGCATATAAGGCTTCCGAACATTGAAGATGTAAAAGAAGGAGTTATTGCGTCAAGGATCGCGGCCCATGCCGCTGATATTGCAAAAGGGGTAAAAGGCGCGCTTGATGTTGATAATGAAATGGCAAGAAGAAGAAAAGCGCTTGACTGGAACGGTCAAATAGCCCTGTCTCTTGATCCGGAAAGAGTAAAGAGCCGTCGTTCCGAAATTCCCCCTGCCGAATCACAGGTATGCAGCATGTGCGGAGAATTTTGTGCTATTAAGACGGTTGAAGATGCATTGAAGAAGAAGCAGTAGATTTTTCCGCCTATATCAGTTTCTCATATAGCCTGATGATGTTTTCTTCTTTTATATGTGCCTTTAATATGATAGCATCACCAAGCTGATGTTTTATTGTCTGTAGAAATTTCTTTGCGACGGTATAATCTTCAAATGAACCAAGCCTCACAGCATAATATTCCCCTATCTTTTCTATCCTTAGAAAACCAAGATCTTCTTTGCTTAATCCCATCTTTATGGATTTAAATCTTGTCCGGGCGCGGCTGATTTCAATAAAACTCCCGGCCTGAATTGTGTAAATTGTTCTTGATGTGTACTCGTTTAATTTTTCATATAATTCATTTTCATTATTACCCCCGGTTGCTTTTGACGCAACAACCAATGCTGTTTTTTCCGGGTGTGTTACGCTCAAATACTTATCGCTGAATTTGAAAGATAGCAGCGGTAAAGCCATAGTCAAAATTAGTATGGAAAATAATATCTGTTTTCTCATGGTTCTCCTTCCCAGGTTGTTTGTTTTTTTTGAAACCTTACCATTAAATGTGATATTTCTTTCATCTTATCGGCAATTCTAATTAAAGACATTAGCCGCTTTTAAAAAAAGGCTTTTTCCTGTCTTGGTTGATAAGCCCGGATCAAACAACTTTAAATGTTAGAGAAGGAGAAAAAACGCTATTATTCTACTAACGTCAGTCCGGCACCGTTCAACTTGATATCTTCTATTTCCCAGTCCCTGAAATTTACCGTAAAGTCATTGGCGTCTTCAGACTTGATTTTTTCAGGTAGTACGAAGACCTTTCGTGAGCGGGGAGGTTTGTCATGCGACTCACCGA
>JAUVPO010000014.1 GCA_030598625.1 Deferribacteres bacterium
CTGAACAGAGGCCTGGTTTCAGCCAGGCCTCTGTTGTTTTTGTACAATAAGATCAAACTGTCTATAAGAAATTTAAATTTGCAAATTTGCTGCTTGACATGGCATAACATGCTGGATTATGATTAATTCCACTTTGTTAAATCCACTTTATTAGAGGAAATCCATGCAAGAAGCTCCAGTTATATTTCCGGTAAGCAAAATCATAGACATGGGAATACCGCCTTTTGTGGCATTTTCATGGGTTGCAACCGGAATAATTCTTATTATTGCACTCCTTGCAAGAAAATCGCTCAAAATGATTCCTTCCGGGGTGCAGAACCTTGTAGAAGTCATTATGGAATTTTTCCTCGACCTTGTTGAAAGCAACATCGGCCATATGGGTAGACATTTCTTCCCTTTCATTGCAACGCTCGGACTTTATATTCTTGTCTGTAATTTACTTGGACTCATTCCCGGGTGCGAGGCCCCTACCAGCAATTTAAATACCAACGCCGCACTTGCGATACCTGTGTTTCTTGCTACCCATGTCTACGGGATTAAAGAGCATAAGCTTAGCTACATAAAGCACTTTGTCGGGCCTATCAGGTCGCTGCCTGCCCTGCCGTTAATGATCCTGATGTTTGTAATTGAAGTAATAGGTCATCTTGCAAGACCTTTAACGTTATCGGTCAGATTATTCGGCAACATGCTAGCAAAACATAAAATCATTTTGATCCTGTTAATGCTCTCCCCGGTGATTGTGCCAACAGCCATATTGGCGCTCGGCGTGCTTGTGTCCGTGATACAGGCATTTGTTTTTGTTTTACTTACAACCCTGTATCTTGCCGGCGCTGTGGAAGAAGCACATTAAATAAATAATAAAATTTCTATGAAAGGAGGAAAAATGAAAAGAATATTAACTGCTATATTACTGTCACTCACACTGGTATGCTTCATGGCGCCGATTGCGATCGCCGCAGAAGCCGCTGCCGGAGGAGAAGCTTCCGATGCTCAGATGGGATACTTTAGCATGGCAGCTATTGCATGCGGATTGGGCATTGGACTTGCCGCGTTAGGGACAGGTATTGGTCAGGGCATTGGACTTGCCAAGGCAGCGGAGGGCGTTGCGAGAAACCCGGGGGCCTCAGGTAAGATTACCACAACTCTGATCATCGGACTTGCGATGATTGAGTCCCTCTGTATTTACGCCCTCGTTGTTGCATTGATTCTCCTCTTTGCAAAACCGTTCGGCTTCTAATGTATTATTAGCTTAATGGCTGAATATAACAGAAAAGGCAGGTAAATCCTGCCTTTTTTTGTTAACTCTTCCCAAAAACAACAAATTTTTATTGAAAATTGTTAAAATTTTTAACCGGTCAAGCCGGTATGACGGGCTCGATATCTCGCAGCTCTGCTGAGGGGCAGTTTATTTTTAAAGGAGAAATTTGTGGGATTACTTGACAGACTCAAAAATGGATTATTTAAAACGAGAAAATCCCTCGTAGATGACACAGCCGCCCTTGCTAAGGGGAGAAAGGTCGATGACGGTCTTCTTGATGAATTTGAAGAGCTTTTAATTATGGCGGATGTCGGCCCGCAGGCGGCAGACTCTATAACCGCATCGCTTAGAGAAAAGGTCAAGCAGGAAAAAATAAGGAATGAGCGCGACCTTAGGGAGGCGTTTAAAGAAGAAGTTCGTAAAATTCTGAGAAAGGGGCACAAAGTAATCAGTGCCGGAGAAAACCCATATGTTGTGCTGACTGTAGGCGTAAACGGTGTTGGAAAAACCACAACGATCGGCAAACTTGCAAGACGCTTTACCGATCATGGATTTACCGTTACTCTTGCCGCGGCGGATACATTCAGGGCGGCGGCAATAGAACAGCTTGAAATATGGGCGGACAGGGCCGGCGCGCAGATCGTTAAACATCGCAGCGGCGCAGACCCCGCCGCGGTTGCATTTGATGCGGTGGCCTCCGCAAAATCAAAGAATGTAGACGTTGTGATAATTGATACAGCCGGCAGACTGCATACGAAAACGAATCTGATGGAAGAACTCAAAAAAATCAAACGCGTTATAAGCAAAGAAAAATCTTCCGCCCCTCATGAAATCCTGCTGGTAGTTGACGCGACATCCGGCCAAAACGCGATTATCCAGGCAAAGACATTTGATGAAGCAGTCGGCGTAACGGGCATTGCTCTTACCAAGCTCGACGGCACTGCAAAAGGCGGTATTGTTCTGGCAATAAATAAAGAACTCGATATTCCCGTTAAGCTGATTGGAGTAGGTGAAGCGGTTGAAGACCTCCAGGATTTCAATCCGGAAGAGTTTGTTGAAGCCTTATTTGAATAATATTTCATGAACAAACCCCTTGCATCTGCCTAATAATGCTAACATCCGTCACTCAACCGGCTTCCACACATTGATCTCATCTCCAATGGAATTTTCAAGGGCGATCTGCCTGTTGTTCACTTCCACTACCAATACCGGTCTTGTCTGGTGAAGCTTTATCTCTGCGCCGGGATTTAATCCCATTGCCAGCAATTTATGGGTTCTGCGGTCGTTATGTGTATTCAAAAAAGCGATTTTTGCTATGTCCCCGATCTTCATTTCAGTAACGCTAATGACCGCGCTTTTAAAAGATTTTTTAGCCTCCATGCAGCATTTCCCCTGCGGTATGGACTCGCCGTGAGGGCATTCAGGAGGATGACCCAACAGTGTGCAGATTGAGTCGACCAGTTCGGGAGCCAATATATGCTCGAACTCGCAGGCAGCCTCTTCGGTCTCCGAAGGTTCTATTCCGAGGACATTACTCATAAGGCATTCCGCCAGCCTGTGCCGGCGGATAATCTCCTCTGCATTTGCCTTCCCTTTTTCGGAAAAGACAATATTTTCTCCATCAAATTTGAGGGCGCCGTTAGATCTGAACTCGTACAGGGACTTCTCATATTCCTTGGTGGGGTCATGCTCCTTTAACATGGATAGGGTCAACTTATGATGTTCGCTCAGGTGCCATAACATTTCCAGCAATTCGTCCCTGCGGTGATCTTTTGAATCTTTCATGACGTCTCCTTTTAATGAAAAAATTTATAATCTTATCAGAAAATTAACCAGCCCTCCGACCAGGATGGCGATGATAATTACAAAAATATTTATGCTTACGGCCCAGCGCAGACCAAGTTCCTTAGTCATTACCATAGTATTCGAAATACAGGGGATAAACAGGGTTATGACCACCAGGCCGGTAATGGTCTGGTAATAATCCACCTCTCCTGCGATTACCATATCTCTGAAATAAACAGCCCCCAGTTCTCTGCGCGAAAGCACCAGGATAAATACTTCCGTAATCCTGTCCGGCAGGGAGAGAAATCCAACGACAACCGGGTGAAGCGCTGTCTTTATTAAAGCAAGCAGTCCGGTTATTTTCAGTGCAAACATAAACCCAGCGCCAAGAACAAAGAGGGGCAATGCTTCAACCAGGAACCACTTGACCCGGTAGAAAGTCTTCATTACAATCTGACCCGGGTCAGGTAAGCGGAAGGGGGGCAGTTCAAGAATAAAGCAGGCCTTTTGCGCCGTTGGAATAAGTTTATTAAGCCCTATGCCGCAAATGATCTGTGTTACAAAGACGGCAGTAACGGTAATCAGAAGAATTGAAAAAGGGGCGATCGCCATGATTGCCAGCAGTACCCCGAGTTGGACCGCGCATGGTATACCCAGCGCGATTAAAAAAGAAGCCACCAGTCTCTCCTTTTTGGTTTCCAGCATCCTGGTTGATAATGTGGCCATAGTATTACAGCCGAAACCCAGTATTATCGGCAGGACCGATTTACCGGTCAGACCGAAAATGGAAAGGGACCTGTTCAGTAACACACTCAGGTTCGGCAGATATCCGACATCTTCAAGAAAGCCGGTAATCAGGAAAAATACTATGAGAATAGGGACAACGGTTCCAACAGCGTTAAAGACCCCCATCGTTAAAATGCCGTATTGACCAACCATAAAGTCATTCAATATCGGGAAAGACACTAACAGCGATGCCGTCATGTCGGTTAATGGCACGAATATCCGGGTATCCAGGGCGGCAGCTATTTTTGTGGCGATGGTCCCCACCCCGTAGAACGTAATCCAGAGGATCAACAGCAGGACCGGCCAGCCTAAAATCGCGTGACGTGATGCCCACGCTAATTTCTGGGAAAATCCTGTTAATGAAAATGTGGTCTTTGTAGTTACCCTTTCAGCCACTTTATCGGCCCAGGTTTCGCGAACAGTAAAAACAGCCTGTCTGATACCTGCGGAAGATGTCTTCCAGAAAATCCCGGTCAAAACATTATTTGCCCTTGAAAGGATTTCTTTCCCGTACATGGATCCTATCAATCCTGAAATGCCTTCCTCTTCCATAAGGAACAAAAGCAATAAACCCTTTGACGGCCGGTCTTCCGCGGGGAACAGATCGAGTAAATCTATTAAGGCTTTTTCTATAAATGCCGCATACCGCACCCTGCCCATTGTGGGATGTACGGTATTAATTGCTCTTTTCAATTCTTTCAGACCCGTACCGTGAATTGCAGCGGTTTCTATTACGGGAGAATATACCTCACGGGACAATTCCCCGGAATCAATGATTATTCCTTTCCTGACCGCATCATCCATCATGTTGAGACAGAATACAGAGGGAATCTCGAGTTCGAATATCTGGATCAGCAATACCAGTGTGGATTTTAACCTCGCTGCGTCTCCACAAAAAAGGAGCACATCCGGACGTTCCTTTAACAAAGTATTTCGAGTGATCATTTCCTCTTCGGAAAATATATTCAGTGAAGAAATTCCAGGGGTATCGATGACTTCAAACGATTTTCTGTCCAAAGCCGCCTTCTTTCGAACCACGGAAATTGTGGTTTGTGGATAATTGGCAACGGGGGAGTATGATTTGGTAAGCTTATTGAACACCTCGCTCTTGCCGCAATTCGGAATTCCGACTATGGCAATCTTTTTAGCTGATTTAGTGTCAATGGAACCATCATTTTTTTTTGGGGCCTGCATGCCGTATCCGGAATCTCCTTTCAGGTTCTGTAAGTTTTTTGCTTATCTTCTGCAGGCGCCGCAAACCCCATAGAGTTCAAGCCGGTGTCTCTCAAGGACAAAACCGTTTTTCTTAGCTATCTTTTCCTGCAATTTCTCTATATCCGGACTGAATATCTCGACAAATTTTCCGCATTTGGTACAAACCAGATGATCGTGGTGCTCATGGTTATAATGATGTTCGTATCTGGTTACCCCGTTTTCCACCTGCATCTCCCTGCACAGACCGGCTTCTATTAGAAGTTTCAGCGTCCTGTAAATCGTTGCATACCCGATAGAAGGGACTTTCTTTTTTACCGTCAGATACAGTTCTTCCGCTGTAAGATGCTTCTCGGTTTCAAGAAAAACTTCCAGGATTATCTGTCTCTGCTCGCTGTGTTTCAGGTTCTTGTTACGTATATGACCCGAAAGCACCTCCCGCTCCTTTTCAAAAGGCATATTAAATCTCCAAATACGATATTGATAATAATTATCATAATAAATTATTATTTAACTATTGTCAAATGGATACAGGCATATAAGACTTAAAGATATTTTTTCTGATATATTTAAAGGGATATTTTCGTGTCCGCGAACTGTGATAATATCTCTTAATAAGCACTGAAACAAGAAAGGAAGCTCCTTGAAAAAGAAACAATTTTTTATATTTTGTTTTTTGCTTATATTAATCCCTTGCGGATCATATGCCGGGGAATATTCACTGGAAGACCTTTATAGACTTGCCCTTGAAGGAAGCGAGACCATAAAAATAGCAGAGGAAGACCTTTATATATCAGAACGGGAAAAAGACAGGGCCAGGTCCGCTCTTCTGCCAACGCTTTCCACTTTTGGAAGTCACACGAGATACAGTGAAGAAAAGATCAGCAACACGCTTGTACTGCAGCCTGATTATACAAATGAATGGGGGGTGAGACTGGATCAATCTTTCTCTTTAAGCGGTCGGGAACTTTCAGCATACAAGATCACAAAGAAGGGAATAAGGAAGAGCATGTATGATCTTAATGCCGTAAAAGAAGAGTACCTCCTGATCGTCGCCTCTGCATATTACGATATACTGAAATTAAAAAAGGCGCTGGAGATAACCGGCGCAAATGTTGAAAGGTTGACAAGGCACAGAAACGCCGCCAGGACAAGACTTGAGGTCGGAGAGGTTACAAGAACAGCGCTTTTAAGGGCAGAGGCGGAACTTGCGGGGGCGCAGTCGGAGTTTATAAAATCTGAAAACGATCTCAGATTATCAAAGACCATCCTTGCAAAAACAGTAAACATAAGCGGGGATTATGATCTGAGGGAACCACAGACTGGAATTGATTCCAGTATCAGGGAACAGGAAGTATTAAATTTATTAGTCGGGGACTGCCGGCAGTCAACTATGGATTGCCTTAAAGAGACAGCCTTCTCAGAGAGGCCCGAAATAAAAATAATGACACTTCAAAAAGAAATCGCTGAAGACAGCGTCACATATGCAAGGGGTTCATACTGGCCTGATATTTCATTGGAAGGTGTATATTTAAGGCAGGAGAACGAGCCTTCTTTTGCTCCTGGACTTAACGAAAGAATTTATGGAACACTGAAGCTTGATTTCCCTTTATTTGAGGGAGGATTGAGAATAGCTGAGGTCAGAGAAGCAAAGGCGCGATTAAGACAGGTAGAGCAACGTCTCTCAGACTTAACACATTCGGTAAGTGTAGAGGTTGAAAATTCGTATCTTAATCTCCGGACAGTGTCATCGGTTATTATTCAATTGCAGGCAGAGGCAACATATGCCGGGGACAATTATAACGCAGTTGCAAAACAGTTCCAGCATGGTCTTGCCGACAGTATTGATATCATAGACGCCAACACACTGCTTGTTACAGCAGAAAGAAAACTGTCCAATGCCAAATATGATTACATGTTAGCCGTCTTGAAATTAAAGCGTGCAACCGGAAGACTGCTGAAGACGGCAATCAGCCATGATCTATCAACTGTAAGCACGGAAGAGGATAAGGGGAATTCCTCAAATAAATAAATGGAGAATAAATGTATGCGCAGGCAAATAATCAACTTTACAATAATTCTCTTTGTTTTATTTCTTACATCACCACTTTTTGCAGCTCAAGATAAACCGCAGGGCATGCCGCCGGCGCAGGTAGTTGTAGCTGAAGTCACCGCAGGCATGATAGCTCATGAGAGTGAATTTATTGGAACTGTTTATTATAAGGAAGTCTCTGACGTTGCCTCTGATGTAAGCGGTAAAGTGGAGGTCGTGAATTTCGAGGAAGGGGAAAGGGTAAAAAAAGGACATATGCTTGTCAAACTTAGCTCGGATTTACTGAAAAAAACACTTCAGGCGGCGCGCGCTGATTATGAACGGATATTATCAGACCTGAAAAAGGCAAAGAAAGATTTAATGAGAGCCGAAGCCCTATATAAAGAAGAACTCTTGTCAGAGGAATCATATGATGGAAAAATATTCAGTGTGGAAAGTCTTGAAAAGAAGAGTGCGTCTTTGCAGGCAGATGTAGAGCGCCTGGAAGCGGAACTGTATAAAAAGGCAATTAGGGCTCCATTTGAAGGTATTGTTGTTCAAAAACATGTAGACAGGGGAGAGTGGCTTTTTGCAGGTTCAACTGTCGCAACTATTGCCGGAGATACTTATGTCGATATCATCGCAGAAGTCCCCGGCTCAATCATCAGGCACATCAAAAAGGGGATGGAAACAAAAATAATTGTCGGCGGCGATCAAATTTCCGGAAAGATCATTGCCGTTATACCAAGGGGGGATATATCAACAAGGACATTCCCTGTGAAGATAAGGGCTATAAACAGTTTGTCCCTTGCAGAAGGAATGGAAGCAAGAGTAACACTGCCCATTGGGGAAAAAGAAAAAACATTTACTGTACCCAGAGATGCCGTGATAACTGTATATGGCAATACTGTTGTATATACAGTCAATGACTCTAAAGCCGTGATGGTCCCGGTGCGCATAGCAGGATATGAAAAAATGCATGTCGGAATTCATGGTAATGGTCTTAAAGAAGGCATGAAGGTTATTGTCAAGGGCAATGAGAGGCTCAGACCCGGACAACCCGTAATTGTACAAAATTGACGAATGAACATCGTTCAATTCTCCATAAAAAAACCTGTCACTATTGCAGTCGGAATTATCCTTATTGTGCTCTTCGGACTGATAGGACTCTTCCAGATGCCTTATCAGTTGAGTCCTGATGTGACAGAGCCTGAGATTGAGGTCAGGACTATCTGGCAGGGCGCTACCCCTTACGAAATAGAGCGCGACGTAATCGAAGAACAGGAAAAGGTATTAAAAGGGATACCCGGTCTTGTGGAGATGGAAAGCTCTTCCTTCAACAACCAGGGAACGGTTACCCTGAGATTCAAGATTGGCACTGATGTGGATGATGCCCTGCTCAGGGTATCGAACAAGCTCAATGAAGTGCGTTCATATCCTGAAAATGTTGAAAGGCCGGTAATCAACGCAACCGGCACCGCAACATCTCCTGTCATATGGATGATATTAAAGCCTCTGGAAAACAATCCGAACGACATCTATGCCTACAGGACGTATTTTGAAAATGAGGTTCGGCAGTACATTGAAAGGGTTGAAGGAGTTGCAGATCTTTTTGTGGGCGGCGGTACGGAAAAAGAGATGCATATCATTGTTCAGCCTATAAAATTAGCTGCTTACGGACTTACGATAACTGACTTAATTAATGTTCTGGGTGCGGAGAATGTGAATATATCGGCCGGTACAATGGGAGTTGGCAGGAGAGATTACAGGATAAGGACAGTGGCTGAATTCAAATCCCCGGAAGAAATTGAAAATATAGTAATCAGATCTACCGGGCAGAAACGGATAAAAGTATCGGATGTAGCCAGCGTGGGATTTGGATATGAAAAACGCACGGTCGCCATGATCCATAACGCCGAAGCAGGAATAGCCATAGGAGTCAAGCCTGAACCGGGAACAAATATCCTTCAAATGACCGACAAGGTCGAGGAAACCGTCAAATGGATTAATGACACAAAACTGAAGACCGAGGGGATCTATCTCGAATGGGTTTATGACCAGAGACCTTACATAAACGGTGCAATTGGTCTTGTAAAAAGAAATATATTAATTGGCGGGATACTCGCCATTACCGTGTTATTAATCTTTCTTCGGAGTTTTTCTTCAACAATAATTGCCGCCTCTGCAATACCGATCAGCATTATAGGAACATTTATATTTATGAATGCCCTCGGAAGGAATCTTAATGTCATCAGTCTCGCAGGCATTGCCTTTGCCGTCGGCATGCTTGTTGACAATGCTATTGTGGTTCTTGAAAATATTGACCGCCATAGGAAGATGGGAAAGTCTTCTTTTAACGCTGCCTATGACGGCACAACAGAGGTCTGGGGGGCAATACTTGCTTCGACCCTTACTACAGTAGCTGTTTTTCTCCCCGTTATTTTTATTAAAGAAGAAGCCGGACAATTGTTCAGGGATATCGCGATCGCTGTTACATGTGCCGTAACTTTAAGCCTCTTCGTTTCCATGTCTGTCATTCCAATGTTCTCAGAGAAGATCTTCGGTTTATTGGGCAACAAAACAGCTCAAAAAAGATCCTTGATCACCGGACTCGGGCAAAAACTCATAGAAGCGATAATGAAGCTTGTTACAGCAGCTACATTAAACTGGAAATCAAGGCTGGTAACTATTGTGCTGCTCACTGCGCTGTCGATATTTGCTGCTGTCATACTATTGCCCAAAACAGAGTATCTGCCCCAGGGAAACAGAAACCTTGTCATAAACATACTCATCCCCCCTCCGGGACTTTCTTATAAGGAAAGAAAGGAAATCGGCGACGGCATCTTCCAGTTTGCCAAACCATACTTTGGGAAAGACCACAATAATTCACCGGGAATAAAGAATATGTTTTATGTCGGCTCGGATCAGATTATGCTCTTTGGCGCGATAAGCATGCATGAGCAGCGTGCAGGCGAGCTTATACCTGTGTTTATGAGAAGCATTTTCAGCATTCCGGGAATGTTTGGAATAAGCATGCAGGCAGGGATATTCCAGACAGGGCTTGGCAGAGGGAGAACGATTGATGTTGATATAAGCAGTGACGACCTGAACCGCGCGGTTCAGGTCGCGGGAACCATGTTTGGCATTATTATGAATGAATTTCCAGGCGCACAGCCGCCGAGGCCGATACCTTCCCTTGACCTGATTTTTCCTGAAGTGAAGTTTATTCCCCAGAGAGACCGCCTTAAATCTTCAGGGATGAATGCCGTTGATTTCGGTGTTGCCCTTGATGTCTTAATGGACGGAAGAAAGATAGGAGACTTCAAACAGGAAGGACAGAAAAAGATTGATCTTGTACTGAAGGCATCGGAAAAAGACATCTCAACTCCTGAAGATCTTTACAATGCAATGATAAGTACCCCTGGTGGCAGGGCCGTGCCTGTTTCATCATTATCAGAATTGGTCAGGACAACCGGAATCAATCAAATCCGGCATCTTGAAAGACGCAGAACAGTAACCCTTCAGGTTACACCTCCGGGGGATGTAGCGCTTCAGGAGGCAATGGAGACTATTGACAATAAAGTTATTGCGGTTCTCAAAGACCAGGGAATGCTGGAGGGTGTTGATGTAAGGCAAAGCGGGGTGGCGGACAAGCTCACAGAGACAAGAAAGGCGCTCCAATGGAACTTCCTGCTGGCTGCTGTTATTGCCTATCTCCTTATGGCTGCGCTTTTCGGAAACTTCATATACCCTCTTATCATCATGTTTACGGTGCCACTTGCCGGCGCCGGCGGATTTATGGGTCTGAGGCTTGTGAACCTCTTTTCTTCCAGGCCGCAGCCTTTTGACATACTGACAATGCTGGGCTTTGTTATTTTGGTTGGGGTGGTTGTCAATAATGCAATTCTTATTGTTCATCAGGCGTTGAATAATGTGAGATATCACGGGATGGATTACAGAGATGCTGTTATTGAATCGGTGAGAACGAGACTAAGACCCATTTATATGAGCGCGTTTACCAGTATATTCGGCATGCTTCCTCTCGTCATAGCGCCGGGCCCCGGTTCAGAGCTTTACAGGGGACTCGGCAGTGTCATCCTCGGAGGACTCGCCCTCTCAACCGTATTTACAGTATTCGTTATTCCTTCATTATTGATGTTTTTTATCAGAATGGAAGAGACACTTAGTGTAAAATAGAGCAGGATGCTTATCTTTCTTTTTATCACGAGTGCGCATATCGCAGCGAATTTTTATTTGTTTTTCAAACTGAACAAACTCTTTGATTTCGGAACTCCAGCTGACTTCCTGTTGGGGGCTTTCATTCTTTTCATGATGGCGTCTCCTGTTTTAATCCCTATATGCAGCACTAAATTATCTGAAAGATTCGAAAGAAATTTTTCATATATCGGGTATATGTGGCTTGCCTTTCTTGTGCCTTTCTTTCCAGCCGGTATTATCCTTGAGCTATATAATCTTGCCATGCAATACAGCGGCCCTCTTACAGGCAATGACTTCGGATCATTGTTACTGTCCTCTGATACAACTTTATTTATCCCGATGGGCCTGTCGGTTGCAATAAATGTCTACGGTTATTTCGAGGCACAAAATTTGCGGATTGAACGGCTTGTAGTTAATACCTCCAAATTGCCGGAAGGCGTAGACAGGGTAAGGATAGCTCAAATTTCGGATCTGCATCTCGGTATTATTGTAAGAGACAAGATAGTGGATAGGGTCGTCAACAAAATCAGGGATGAAAAACCGGATTTAATCGTTTCAACAGGCGATCTTGTTGACGGGAATATCAGACATATTGACCATCTTGCCGTCAGACTGAAAGGCATGAAAGCCCGGTATGGCAAATATGCAGTTATGGGAAATCATGAGGTGTATGGAGGAGTCAGGAAGACAACCGGATTCATTGAAGACGCAGGCTTTAAGTTGCTTAGAGGAAATGGCATTACAATTAACGATACTATTAATATCGCAGGGATGGATTTTTCCGGTGGCGAGGCCTACGGATACAGCCGCCAATCCGGACAAAAACAGGAACACCAGGTTCTCACCGGACTCCGGGAGGGTCTTTTCACCCTTTCCCTTAAACACCGGTCTGATGTTAGAGAAGAATGTCTGGGGTTGTTCGACCTGCAGCTTTCCGGACACACACATAAAGGACAAATATTCCCGATGAACCTTGCCACGATGTTCATATTTCATCACCATACGGGATTCATAACGCTTGCTAAAGGTTCCGCGATTTACGTAAGCCGCGGCACCGGCACAGCAGGCCCCCCCATCCGCTTTCTCTCAACACCCGAAATAACAGTGATTGATATTGTTAATGAGTCAAAGAGTTGAGGGAGTGACGCTATATTTAACATAGTGTAAAGATTTAATACATATAGGGCTTTTTTTATTGAATATTATTTCTTTATAATTTAAAGAGTTATGCAAATGACCGCCATTATATTTGACAGCACTGTAAACTAACATTACACTTCGTGCAACTTAATCAATTAATTAACAATCAGGATAATTGAAAATGTCTTTAATTTGGAGGGGTTATGACTTTTTTCTGAAAATTGGCATTTATATTGCATATCATCTGTTAGTATTTAGTATATACGAGAGAACACACTGTTTCAGATAGGCAATGACTGTATATTCGAATAACAATTACACAAACTGAAATAATTTTAGCTTCATTTATCAAAGATAAACAGGAGGATTTTCAATAAGAGACAGTAGCCGCTTTATAAAGGAGTGAGACAGTTGAGTATGAATTCTGATATATGCCCATACTGCGGCAATAAGGCACTCGAAGCAGCCGCGAGATGTCTAAGATGCGGCAACTTCCCTAAAACTCAGGGAGAATGGATAGTTACATTCCAGGAACCAAGGGATCGTGGAAAAAAGAATTTTAACATAGGCGGTCTTATCGAATTTATTACGGTTTTGCTTGTTTCCAGCGCGGTTGTTTCATATCTGACAGGTTATGAAAATCCCGTTCAGTATGTAGCTCATTTATTAGATAAGACAATACAAATGTTATTGTTATTAGCGGACAGATTGAGAGAAATGTTCCAGTCTTATTAAGACTCCTTAAATTATCTTTGAGGCTTTTTTTTAGTAACTTTTTTAACGACTTTGCGGGTGGATTCCCTGGAGGATTTTTTATCTGGTTGTTTGACTGCCTTTTTAGTGGTCTTCCCGGAAGCTTTTAGAGCGGTTTTCTTTGCAGCCTTCCTGAGGGTTTTTTTGATAATTTTTGTAGGCGTAACTTTTTTTACAGCCTTTTTCTTTTCTGCCGTCCTCTTTACGGGTTTTGCCGTTTTTGCCTCTAATTTTTCCTTAAGTGTCTTGGGCAGTATACTTTCAAGGATTGTCTTAAGCTCGATAGCATTCTTTGGCGCATAAGCAAACGAGTCATTGTTAAAATAAAAATATACATCTTTGTTCAGCTTCAGATAATTCTTTATTCTTTTAGCATCTGTTTTTAAATGGTCAATCGTATAATTTGTCGCGTAGTTTCCCCTTTCACCATGTCTGCGTATATAGACAAAGTCCGCTGTCAACGGCAATTCATCGATAAACTCGGGCCAATCAGACATGCATAAAGCTATATTTGCGGCAGACAGGAGATTGAAAACCCTTTTAGTAAGCCAACTTTTGTGTCTGAACTCAAAAACATGGCGAACTGGATACACCTTAAGATTTTCAACAAAGTCCTCAAGGTTTTTCATGTTGAGTTTTAAGTTTGGAGGCAGCTGCCAGAGGATAACTTCTAATTTCTCCAAAAGAGGGGCCGTGGTGTTGAAAAAGGTCGAAAGCGGCAGTTCAACATCCTTAAGCTTTTTGACATGTGATATAAAGCGGCTGCCTTTCAGGCAGAACGAAAAATCAGGCGGGGTCTCTTTATACCATCTTTCGAAAGCCTCTTTCTTAAGCAGCCTGTAAAAGGTGACATTCAGTTCAACGGTGTTGAACTTTTCCATATAAAATGACAGCCACTTTTTATGCGGTAAATTATCGGGATAAAAGGGTCCTCTCCAAGAATCGTATAAGAATCCGCTGCATCCTATCCTGTATTTAGGCATAACGTCTTAGTATACAACGAAAATCTAAAAAGTCAAAGGAAATTTTATTCATCGGGTCAATGTTGAAATTCTATTCTATCATCCCTCCACCTAACACTGTGTTATTATTGTAAAAAACAGCGCTTTGTCCGGGCGCAGGCGCCCACTGAAATTCGTCAAATTCAACTATAACCCCGTCATCACTGACAGGAATTATTGTCGCAGGCACTTCTGTCATTGTCGAACGAATCTTGACATGCGCCCTGATGGTCTCAGACAGTGAAGCCATAGATATCCAGTTTAACCTTTTGACTTTAATGGTTTTTTTCATGGCATCACTCCTTGAACCTATAACAATGGTGTTTCTATTACGTTCAATGTCAACACCATAGTGAGGTTTCAATGATGGTATGCCGAGACCTTTTCTCTGGCCGATTGTATAAAATGCGATACCTTTATGCGTACCCACTGCTTTTCCCGTTGTATCGACAACAGGACCCGGCTGTACTGATTCCGGAGAAAAAGCCTTTATAAAATTAGTATATTTATCGTTACCGACAAAGCAGATATCCTGGCTTTCAGCCCTCAGGGTGGAATAGAGTCCAAGTTTTTCGGCAATATTGCGGGTCTCTTCCTTTTTCATTTCACCAAGAGGGAATAATGTCTTTGAAAGCTGTTCCTGGGTCATCACATATAAAACATAGGACTGATCTTTTTTGGGATCTACTCCTTTTTTTAGCAATTTTCTATCTGTGCTCTGCACGTTGTGTTCTGTTTTCCGCCCTTTATTGTATGGCATGGGACCTGTTCTCGCGTAATGACCTGTTGCAACGGCTTCCGCATTCAACTCAGCGGCCTTTTTCTGAAGAAAATCGAACTTTATGTATTTGTTGCATAAAATACAGGGATTTGGAGTCGTCCCATTAAGATAGGAAAAACAGAAATCTTCAATGACATGGCGGTAAAAGGCGTCTCTCACATCGACAGTGTAATGTTCTATTCCAAGTTTAACAGCCACTGACTTCGCAAGATTAATGGTTTCAATGGAACAACAGACATTTGACTTTTCCATGTCCCTTTTGTCCCACAGCTCAAAACTCAGGCCGACTACATCTATGCCTTGTTCTTTAAGCAAAAAGGCAGCAACAGATGAGTCAACTCCACCGCTCATTGCAACAATTGCCTTCATAGATTATCTATTTTATCACACAAAAGCTACTCAAACGTAATCAGGACCTTCAACGTAACTTTCATGGTTTTAAAGCGTACTTTATCCCCCTGCCTTCTTTTAAAAGGTTGAAGGCTTTTTCAATAGACTGAAGCGGAAACTCTCCTGAAATAAGCGCGGACAGGTCCACTTTTTTTTCTGTAAGCATGTCATATGCGTTTTTTACGTCCTGCGGCGTATAGTGAAAAGAACCGGTAATCGTTAATTCATCATAGTGCAGCCGGTAAGAATCATAACTGACCCTGGTCCCTCCCGGACAACCGCCAAAGAGCACAACAGCGCCGCCTCTGCGAACGTAATTCACCGACTCTTCCCATACGTTTTCCCGTCCTGTACATTCAATTGCCATATCTGCGCCAAGATTATCCGTTGCTTCCATCACAAGCTTCTCCACATTCTGGAATGGGCCGGCAACTTGTTCAGCCCCCATCTTTTTAGCCACGGAAAGTCGGTCTTCATAAATATCGCTGACAATAACCTTTATCCCTCTCATGTTTAAATATGCAAGGTGCATAAGTCCTATGGGTCCGGCCC
>JAUVPO010000183.1 GCA_030598625.1 Deferribacteres bacterium
CTCTGATTTAGAGGTCCTTCAGGATGCCAGATTCTGCAGGGCCATGAGATCCGGCCGAAAATTTGTCGTCTCCGACGTTAAATCAGATTACTGCTGCCAGTATCAGGAAGTTGAGCAGGATAATGGAAGTTATGCATGTTTCCCGGTAGTGACAGGTGGCGCTGTTCTGGGCTGGGTCCACCTGTCAAGTCTGGAAAAGAATTACTTTATCGACGAACGGTGCTTTATGATGGAGTCCTATATCAGCACAATTGCGCCCGCCATAAATAGTATACGCCTGCTTAACGCCCACCGGCAGATGTCTGTATTGGACCCGCTTACAGGACTTTATAATCGCAGGTTTTTAGAAGAGATACTCGAACGGCAGATCGCCATAGCAGACAGATTTAAACAACATTTAAGCGTAATAATGGTGGATATCGATCATTTCAAGAATTTTAACGACTCCCATGGGCATGCCTTCGGAGACAGCGCCCTGAAGATCATTTCAAAAGTTATCTCGATGAGTGTCCGCGATTCAGATACAGTTGCCCGCTATGGGGGAGAAGAATTTATCATTGTTCTTCCCAATACCGAGATTAATGCCGCATATCTTCTGGCCGAGAAACTCCGGAATGCCGTTGAGCAGTGCACTCTCACAAATGATAACGGCAACGCGGAAAAAATTACTATAAGCCTCGGTGTGTCAAGCTATCCTTCTCTGGCCTACTCAAAGAAGGAGTTAATCGATTCGGCTGACAGCGCCCTTTATCAGTCTAAAGCAAAAGGCAGGAACATGGTCACAAGGGCCGGGAAAAGTCATGAAGTAGAAGACATCAAAAAATAAAAAAACTGCCGTTATTGAATTTTATTTTCAGGGAGATTAAACTCTATGGCCTTCTTTTTAAGCTTTTCAATAAGCGTTGTTCTATTAAGGCCTAATAGATGTGCAGCCTTGCTTTTTACGCCCCTGGAGATTTCGAGCGCCTGAAAGATCATGTTGTTTTCAATTTCATCGAGCATCAAGTTGAGGTCTACCCCTTTTGATGATAATACATGCCCCTTTATAGATGCTGTATTTAACGGGGTCTTGTTATGTAACCTCTCAGGAAGATCATTAACAGTAATTATTTCATCATCCTTCATAATTATTAACCTCTCAACGAGATTTTCAAGCTCACGCACATTCCCGGGCCATCTGTAATTTACAAGACAATTCATTGCTTCCCTGGAAATTTTCAGCGGCTCTCTTCGTTTCTTTTTTGATATTTCTGAAATAAAATGCTCTAAAAGTAAAGGGACGTCTTCTTTCATCTTTCTGAGAGGCGGAAGGGTCAATGGTATTACATTCAGTCTGTAGAAAAGGTCCTCCCTGAATTTTTCCTCTGTTACGGCCTTCTCAAGGTCCTTGTTTGTCGCAGCGATGATTCTGACATCAACCTTGATGGTCTTTATTCCACCAACTTTTTCGAACTCTCTTTCCTGGAGCACCCTGAGAAGTTTTACCTGGAGTGAAGGGGCCAAATCTCCTATCTCATCAAGAAACAAGGTGCCGTTATTCGCGAGCTCGAATCGGCCTATCCTTGCACTTACAGCGCCTGTAAACGCGCCCTTTTCATGACCAAAAAGTTCTGATTCAAGAATGTCCTTTGGAATGGCGGCACAGTTTAATGGAACAAAAGGCTTGCGTGACCTTGAACTGTGATAATGTATTGTCTTTGCAACAAGTTCTTTGCCTGTACCGCTCTCGCCGGTTATAAGAATTGTACTGTCTGTGTCGGCTATCTTTTCAATAAATTTAATAACCTCCTGCATAAGTTCAGACTTTCCTATAATCTTGCGGAAGTTGAACTTCTTCTTCAGTTCCTTCTTCAACCTGATATTTTCCGCCTGAAGTCTTGAAACATCAAGCGCCCTTTTAATAGCAATGTACAATTCTTCGAGGTTGAAGGGTTTTGTTATATAATCGAAAGCGCCGAGTCTCATTGCTTCCACTGCGGTCTGTACAGTTGCGTGAGCGGTAATTACTACTGATGTTACATTAATTTTTTCAGAAGCCGCTTCTTGTAATACATCGAGACCGCTCATACCCGGCATCATGAGATCAAGCAGAAAGAGATCGAATTTTTCCTCTTTTAAAAGGTTAATCCCTGATTCTCCATCCGATGCCGTTACAACTTCAATCCCTTTGCTTACGAGAAAATCTTTTAAGAGTTCTCTGATAGATTCTTCATCATCTATGACCAGAATACGATGCATAAATTTATATTGCCATAATATTCCGGTAACGTCAACAGTTTGACGGAATAATTCCGGCTATCCTTAAAAAACAGAGAAAACTTAAAAATATTCCTAAGATCTTTGGAGATTAATAAAACAATTTGTTTAAAATAGATAGCATAATGATCTTATTTTCAATATTTCTGCAAATCATATGAAAACAAATCTTAAACAATTAACAAAAGAGGAACTGTTGTTATTTGTGGAAAACCTCGGCCAAAAACCCTATAGGTCAAGACAGATTATAAACTGGATATATAAAAAACATGCAACTTCTATTAACGAGATGTGTGATTTATCAAGGGATTTTCGGGATGAGCTCAATGAAATAGCCTTTATCAGCAATTTAAATCTCCTGCAAAGGCGAGTTTCAAAGGACGGCACCCGGAAGTTTCTCTTTGAACTGGAAGACGGGGAAACAATAGAAAGTGTTCTTATCCCGAATATCAGAGGAAGGAACAAATTCACGTTATGCATCTCATCTCAGGTAGGCTGCGCCCTGGGATGCAGGTTTTGTATGACCGGCCTATTGGGGCTAAAAAGGAACCTCCGTGCTCATGAAATTATTGATCAGATTATTATTGTAAACAGGCTCATTAATCTTAATTCAATAATCCCCGCTGCTCTGGCAAATAAGGGAACAAACGGGAACTTTGAAATTTCCAATATTGTATTTATGGGCATGGGTGAGCCGCTCAATAATTTTAATGAGGTGGGTAGAGCTCTCCGGAATATCACCGAACTCATGGGTTTTTCCAGAAGGAAGATTACCGTTTCCACTGCAGGCATAATACCCGGCATCCGGAAACTTGCCGATACAGGACCGGCTGCAAACATTGCCGTATCACTGAATGCAGCAAACGATGAAACAAGAAACAGGATAATGCCCATTAACAAAAAATATAACCTGACAAAACTCATTAAAGCCTGCAAGGAGTTTCCTCTCCCCCCGAACAGGCGCATTACTTTTGAATATGTGCTTCTCGGCGGGATAAATGATTCCGGAAAAGACGCCCTGCTTCTCGTTGAATTAATTAGAGGGATAAAATCAAAGATAAACTTGATACCTTATAATCCTGTTCATAGCTCAACCGGATTCAAGAAACCGCCGGAAAGCAGGGTATTGGAATTTCAAAAAGTTTTGAGGAAAGCCGGACTCATCGTTATCATCAGGAAAAGCAAGGGGGCCGATATCTCAGCGGCATGCGGACAACTACGGGCTGGGTATAAGTGAAAAGACCAGGGGGCGAAGCGCCGTAAAAGGACTTACCCTTCTACCAGCTTCTTCCCCGCCTCATAAGTTTCTATAAGCGCCGTAGGATGCCTGATTATCGCCCCCTTTTCGTCAATCCCCAGATAATGCAGCGTACTGTGTTCAGGAACACTTATTGTCCTGAAAAATGCCTTTGCGCAGGCTTCAGCGCACTGTATGCCTATATCTTTTTTCATTCCTCCGACAAGCAGCAGGAGTCCCTTCCGTCCGGATTTGCCTGCAAGAACAGGTTTTTTCAGAAGATATTTTTCACACCAGAAACTCTGACACCTGTCTATCATGGCCTTTGCCTGAGCGCTTACTGAAAAAAAGAATATTGGCGAGGAAAGTATGATCCTGTCGGCAGTCCTTATCGCGTCATACACTTGGTCCATGTCATCCCGACAAATACACTCCCCGGACTCATTGCAACCGCCGCAATCCTGACACGGCATAATATTCATTGAATTCAGATTAAATATTTCAACATTCAATCCGGTCTCTTGTATTCCCCTTACTGCCTCTCTCAACAGCACTTCAGTGTTACCGTCTTTTCTGGGACTTCCACAAAATGCAATTGTTTTCATGTTGGTTTACCTTGTTAGTTATAAGATCACAAAGATAATTCGTATTTTACTACAAATATTTATGGTTAATCTCCTGTTAAGCTGATAAAAAGGATTCGATGAATCGATTACAGGAAAGGTTTTTACTAATCGGAGGAGTGAAAATTCTTTGTTGCAAACAGGTTCGTCTATTAACTTAATGTTCTTTATCGACGATTTTAACAAAAGTATCGACTATATGAGGATCAAACTGTGTGCCGGCACATTCCTTAAGCTCCGCGATAGCGTTC
>JAUVPO010000200.1 GCA_030598625.1 Deferribacteres bacterium
TCAGGCCACGGCCTGCCAAACGGTTGAGTATACATACCGAGAGCGGCACTGGAAGTGACCGCAAAAGATCAGGACGGTAAAGTTATTCACACCGAAAGAAGAAAATACGACAACTGGAACCTCTGGCTTGAAGGTGGTAAATGGGTAGAGCTCAGACAATGGGATATCACTGCAGCGACAAACATCAACCTGGGACTTGAACCGGAGCAGACCGATGAAAAGACACACATATATCTGGTTGATCCCAACACAAAATCCGTGACTATTGAAGCGACCTTTCTGTTTGAACAGGAACCCGGACATTGGGAACCGGTTAAAAAAGTGACAAAGACCTTGAGCTTCAAAGATCCAAAAAAGTACATCAAGAAATAACACGCTTTATCGACCCCGTGCCGAAAAACCGGCACGGGGTTTTATTTTTTGACATTGATCAATCCACAATTGCTGATTCGATCCTGCAACGTGTTGAAAAACTCGCAATAAAAATGTACAATTCCTTAGTCAAACTTTTTCATAACAGGTGAAAGCAATGAAAAGATACTGTTTTATTTTAATGGCCTTGACGTTAATATTTTCCGGCTGCGGCGGCAAAGATAAAATAAAGCCGTCTGATGACTCCCGTTTGGCGATGGAGGCATTCGACAGCATTTATATCATTAAAGCAGCCTATCAGGACAGGAATTCATCCGCCCTGAAAAAGCGTTTGGCCCCTGAGCTTGTAGAAAACATTTTGAACAATCTTTTATTTGAAAAAGCCGAGCTGACTTTTACGCCGAAGATTGTACGAATAAAAGATTCATCCGTAATAGTTGATCTGAACTGGCAGGGAACATGGCAGACGGTAAAAGAGGAAAAACTCATAAGAAGAGGGACCGCGAATCTTGAACTTGAAAAAGAGACAATGACGTTATTACGGATAGATGGTGATAATCCATTCATTACTCTTTCAGATGAAATTGGAAAATCAGGTGAAAAGTCCCAGGACGAAAAACCGGAACCCGCTGCCGGTTTTGATATTAACCCGGATAATGCAGACAGTGAGTAAGCCGAAGTGGCGGAACTGGCAGACGCGCTAGGTTCAGGGTCTAGTGGAAGCAATTCTGTGCGGGTTCGAATCCCGCCTTCGGCACCATACATTAAGGTTAAGTCGTTGATTTTTTAACGATACCACTACAACCGCAATCCAAATTTCATCCATTTCATTGACTTATAGGTGATATTAATAATTATCTGCTTTTCTCAAAACTGAAGAGTAGCAGGTGGAGTCGTTATTTTCTTATACGTCTCAAAACTAACCATAAGCAACTGATATTGTCAATAATTCATAATCAGTAATTCAGTCACTTTTTCCTTTTTATGAGCGCCGGCCACACTGTATGAAGCAGGTACTTTCTCGATTTTAAAATCACCGAACAGATCAGTGAAATATAATTCTTGACAAGCCAAATAAATACAGGTAAAAATATAAAATATATTTCACTTATCCATCTTTCTGATGAAACTTAATCCTTTAACAGGAGCAACACCATGAAAGATAAAAAGAATTGCTGGGAGTCAATGAAGTGCGGGCGGGGACCCGGGGGTATCAGATCGGAAGAGCTCGGCATATGTCCGGCATCAACGGAGAAAAGATTCGATGGTGTTAACGGCGGAGACGCCTCCGGGCGGTTTTGCTGGGCTGTAGCAGGAACACTTTGCGGAGGTGAGGTGCAGGGAACGTTCGCAAGGAAATTTAAGAACTGCTCGATGTGTCCTTTTCTGCTCGAAGTTATTAATGAAGAAGGGGATGTGTTTATTATGTCCGAGAAAGATCTCAAAGGAAAAAATGATTAATCAGAAACAGGCCCCGTATTTCTTTACGAACTGGTTCTTTCTTAAAGCCTGCTTAAAGTGACCTGTATATTTCGAGATATCTTATATCACAGGCGAAACAATAAGTCAGGCGGGGCATTATTTTTAACAATCTTGTTTTCCTTTTAAAAACAACCGATTAATAAACTTATGTCAAGGTTTAAATCCCGCCTTCGGCACCATTTCCGTTCCGTGTAAGTCGAGTTTCTTCGTTTACTCCAACTCTGTGATTTCACCCCTTTCTAATCCCTGCTTTTTTGTGTTAATTTATATCAGCTAAAAAGGAATAACGATGTTGCTTAAAAAAAGAAAATTTGAGAGATTCGATATTTATCTTGTTACGGAATTCAGGCCGTTAAAGAGACTGGCCGATCCTTTCATCGGAATAACAAGGAATTTCTCCTGCGGGGGACTCAGTTTTGAATCGCAAACCTTCGGCCTCCAGCCCGGGGAAAACGTGCAGTTCAAACTCAGGCATCCCAAGACTAATTTGTCCGTTTCCAACGTGGGTGAAATAGTATGGAAAAAAAAGACAGACAAGTTCGACTGCCTGACTGGAATAAAGTTCAAAGAGACGGACGAAGCCACTAAGAGCAGGATGCTGGAAATAATGTCCGCTGCCGGGAACATACCCCTTGACTCCTTTCTTTATGGTGACAGTGATGAGAGAGCGATGAGAAACAAGAATGAGGAAAGGGCTGCCGCTAAACCAGCCGATGTAATAAAAAAGTTAGCGCCGGAGCCGATCAAAAAAATCAATGAGGTTATTGATGTGCCGGCAACTCCGGACAAATTTAAAACAGAAGACACATTGGATAATAAAACATCCGATACGGACATCAAAGTCCCTGGAGATAAAGGATCAAGAAAACAAATCATCCGGGACATTCACAATGAGCTCCTTGAAATGGAAAGGGCCCGGAGGAAGAGAATCCGGGTTTATATACCGGTGACTGTAATTGCCGCATTTGTTTTGACACTTGCTTTGTATTCATTGAATAAAGAACCCCTCACAGATTTCAATAAACCGGTCCCTGATGTTCCAAAATCAGTATCCTCCCAACCCATTGAAAAAAAACCGGCTGAAAATACCGGCATTGTCCAGGCAAATAAAATCCTTAAAGAAACGGTCCCTGATATTCCGAAACCTGCACCACCAAAGGCCGCTAAAAAAAGGCCGCCCAAAAAGACCGTCAATGCTCAAATCAGCAAGAGCCTGAAAAAACCGGTCCCGGCTTCTCTAAAACCGGCAACCCGCCGGGCCATAGGGGAAAAACGGCTTAATAATACCCGCAAGACCACAACCGCGAATATCGGGTATTTCATTCAGGTCGGCGCCTGGAAAAACGTAAAATACGCGCGGAGCATTCTGATCCGTTTAAAAAAGAATTATCCTGAAGCCTATATCGCCGTGGAAAACAATTACAATAAAATCAGGATACCGGATATAAAGAGCAAAAAACACGGCGCCGTCATATTAAGAAACATAGAGAAGAAATTCCGCCTGAAACCCGTTCTGCTTCACACAAAAACATAAAACAGATAAACTTAATACCGTATTTAAATATCCTGCGGTTGCCTTTGACTCCGGGGACATCTTTACTCCATTAACTTATTGTGAATTAATTTACGTAATTAAGAACGTTATATAATCAAATAACAGCGGAAGGCCGGTATGGAAGTTGATATCAATATGTTAAAATATAAACAAAAATAAATGAAAAAAATCTCCCCTGAAATGGGTTTGCGCAACACCTCCGATGCCGCCCGACCGGACGACTTTTATCCCTCGATCCTTGAGAGCATTGAGGAAGGGATTGTTGTTATAGGGCTGGACAGGAAGATTGTCTTTATAAACAAGATGGCCAGGGCCCTTATCGGGCTGCGCAATGAGACTGTAGAGGGGGCGACCTGCAGCGATATAATCAGGACCGACCTTTGTTCGGAGAACTGCCCCCTGGACTCGAGGAACAGAAACAGCAGCTGCACGTCCCATTTTATAAACATCAATCTGTACAAGAGCAGTGAGAAAAGCGCTTCCGACTCAATCCCCCTCTGTCTGAATGTTGCTTCCCTGAACAACAAAGACGGCGGCATGATCGGCATTATAGAGAACTTCAGGCCCATGAGTGAAGCCATTAAGGTGATGGAATCCCTGGA
>JAUVPO010000218.1 GCA_030598625.1 Deferribacteres bacterium
CCGTTGCGATCATCGAGAGGTCTTCACCTTCAATGTCGCCCATTACCTTGTCCACCATGCTTGTCTGACTGTAGATACGGTTAATGGCGTCAAGGATTATACTTTCTTCTGCCTGAACAGGGTGGGGGGTTAGATTGAGACTCCTTGCCAGGTCCCTGAGCGCGAAAACCCCCCGGTTATCGGCGACAGCGCCCAAGAGTTCGTTTTCCTCTCTCCGTAAAGGTAAAAAAATATTGCCCTTGACAAAAGACAGGGGCAAATTTTTCAGTACGGATAATTCTATTTCTTCGTCTTTTATCTTGTCGATGGTTTCCATTTCCATAATAATAAGCTATTTTACCGCAAAGAATGCCGGGAATTTTATTATCAGCAATAATTGTTGACTAACGGGGTGTTCTCTGTATTTTAACTTTATAATTCGGTTCTGCATAGAGGACTTCAGGGAATGAGGCAAATTCTTTGACAGCATCTTCCGCTTTCTCCCCTGCTTCGAGTTTAATATGATATACGTTGATGTTTTCAATATGCCTTAAGATTGAAGCGCCTTCCTGTTTTATTATTTCTAACGCCCTGTCTTCAGAGACCTCTTCCCTGAATTTTATCAGGAGTTCGTGCCTGTCATAAGACATTTCTTTTTTATCAAATGCCTTGCGCTTCTCCTCTGTTATCTCTGCAAGCTGATGGGACTCCTTGACAATATGTGGAGAAAGGAACACAAGGAGATTTATCTTGCTTTTGGTTACATTCTTAAACTTGAAAAGCCATCCCAGGATGGGTATATCTCCCAATATGGGAGTTTTTAGGATTCCCTCTATTTCTCTTTCCTGCATCAATCCTCCGATAACAACCGTTTCGCCGTCCTTGACTATAACGGATGTCTTTGTCGAGCGTTTGGTGGTTGATGGTCCGACTGTTGTCAGAATGTTTTCCGTAGTTTCTTTGACCGCTGAGATCTCCTGAAATATGTCAAGCTTGACATAATCCCCTTCCGTAATCTGGGGGGTAATTCTGAGCGTTATCCCGACATCTTTTCTCTCTATGGAGCTAAATACTGTGCTGGCGGTATTCACATCATGCCCACTTTTTGAAATGAAAGGCACATTTTCACCTACTACAATTTCGGCTTCTTCATTGTCGGATGTGAGTATCTGTGGAGTGGACAGGATATTAATGGCGTCCCTGAAATGATTCAGGCTGAAAAGCGCCGCAAACCCCGGGGATGTAAGTGTCTGGGTTGATACTGCGCCGTCTGAAGAAATCCCGGCAACCGGGATTTCAAGAAAATTGCCCATTCCGCCCATTGAAAATCCGGTGAGTCCTGAAATAATATCTAACATCGTGCCGGAGCTTATATTCCCGAATCCACCCAGCACGATAGGTTCTCCTTCATGACGCGCTATTGCCCTCCATTTCGTTCCGAGCTCCTTCAGCCTGTCTATTGAAGCTTCAACGATCATGGCTTCAACAAAAACCTGTTTCCTCCGCTTGTCTAGCGTTTTTATAACTTCAACTATATTCTCATAATCAGCGCGTGGGGCCACGATAATAAGTGAGTTGGTTGATTTGTCTGGAGTGACGCTTATTACCGACACAGTGGCGGGAATAGATGCCTGTTTGCTGCGTCTTGCAGTCTTGGAAGATGACTGCAGGTCTTTTATTATCCCCTGCAACACCTTGGCAAGGTCTGTTGCGTCTGCGTTTTCGAGGAAGTAAACATTTATTTTTGCCTTTTCCTGTATGATTGAAGGCTGGTCTATCAGTTTCAGGATTGACATAATCTTATTGATGTTTAGAGCGGAATCTGCTACAAGCAGCAGATTCCGTGGACCAAAGGCGGATATGTGTCCGTCCCTTGACACAATGGGGCGAAGGAACTGTAAGGTATCCTCGGCCTTGACGTGCTCTGTTTGGATAAGTTTTGTTATATACCCCTCATTGACGGGAATTTTTTCATCCGTAAGAATGGTCCCTGCCTGCTTTGCCAGAGAGGAAGGGATAATTTTATAGGTCTTGGATCCCGAGGCAATTATAGTATAGCCTTTTAGACTTAATACTGATGTGAAAAGAGCAAATGATTCATCTATAGACAACTTCGTGGGAGCTATTATCGTGATTTTGCCCTTGATTTTATCGTCAAATATAAAGTTGATCCCCGTTATTTCACTGATGTATTTGATTACAGAGGGGATTTCAACATCTACAAAATTAAAGGCGATTTCTGGGCCTCGGTTTGATTCGACTTTGTGAGGGACAGTCGACAATTCTTCATATTTATTGTCTTCAGCCAAACACAGGAGGGTGAAAGCTGAAGTTATGAAAGCGACTAAGCAAATGACACAAGATTTTTTTATGATTGCCATGTGACAGTACGTTAACGGAATTTAATTTTATTTATCTTATCTGGTAACTCATTGACATATTCTTGCTGTTTCTTACTATGTCAAGGTTTACCCTGTTCATGCCTTTCAAAGCAGACATTGCCTGTATTGCAACTTCAGGATTTGATATTTCAAGTCCATTTATCTTTAAAAGTATATCGCCGTTCCTTAAACCAAGGCTGCTATACAATCCATCGGGCTTTACTTCGCTGATCTTGAATCCTTCCTGCCGGCCGTTGATAAAATTAGGCAAAAGCCTTGCGTCAGTCAGTATCTGCTCAGGATTGCCGAGAGACTGCTGCACTCTTCTGCTATCAAGAAGGTACTGCCTTTCGCTGATCTTTTTAGCAAATGCTCTATGGGAAGTACTTTTACTTTGTACCTGCGGTATTTCAGGATCAGCGGCCATATCTTCATAAGATATGGTGAGCGTATAATTAACTGAATCCAGTTCCAGATCAACTGATGAGCTGTTGATTTTTTTTAAGACGCCATTGTTAAAAACAGTTTCTCCAAAAGTAAATATTTCCTGCCTGCCGTATGAAGACTGAGATTTGTCCCTGAAAATTGCGTAACTCAGGTCTTCCGGTCCAACTGCCGTTCCTATAAGAACAATATCCGACAGAGAAACATGCTCGCTTTTTGTTCTCCCGGAAACAGAAACGGGATTAAGCTTCATGGAGCGGCCAAAGGGATTTTTTTCAAGGACAGGAGAATAATGCATAATGTTTTTTTTATTTGAAACAACATTGCTTAGTATTTTATCGTTTTTAATATGCGGTCCTTTTTTAGAGAAGGAAATATTGATTATATTTCGGATTAATAAAAGGGTTGCCGCCAGAATAAATACCATGAGCAAGAAGTTGATATAACGGAACTTTTTAACAGAAAATTCAAACATTTTATTAGATTAAACAATTGTATATTCCCTGTCAACAAGACAGGTTTAAGGGATCCGTGACTTAAGTATCGGCAAAAATTGGAATTTTCTTTATTATAAAATGTAATCTTCGCGTATTAATGCGTGAAGAAGTAACCATTCCTTCTTCGGCAAAAGGGGGAATGATTGAGTCAGAATCATTAAGTTACACATATGATCTGCCGATATGATGTTATAATTTGTCGAATAAGGGGAGGATAATGTTGTTATGAAATCATTAACATTTCGCAAGGTGTTTTTAGTTGGGGTTTTCGGATGTTGCTTTGCTTTATTGCCATTACTCGGGCCTGCAGGCCATGCTGAGCATGTCTCTATAAGTGGCCTGATCGGCCCGGCGTTTACCGACTTGTCTGAAATCATGGAGATGCCGGCGGA
>JAUVPO010000213.1 GCA_030598625.1 Deferribacteres bacterium
AGTCATGCCGGACGATTACGGAGAACGCATCAAGGCATCACCTCTCGGCAGACACGCAGGAAAGGTCGAACCACGACTTTACGGGAACATAACTCTCAAGGGAACAGACCTTATCCTTGTAGGATATAAAAGCCAGTCGCCGCGTCCTTCAAATATTGATTATGAATCCGTGACAGCAGGCAGCGGTGCGGCCAAAGGCCTTGGCCTCACGCCCGGAGATATGCTGGACATTAAAGGAAGTCGGTTCAGGGTTGCCAGGGTCATGGATCCTCCTCCCAAGGGCTACGATATGGCCCTTTTTGTCCCCTTGAGCGCGGCACAGCTCATACTTGACAAGCCGGGGAAGATAAATGCCCTCAACATGGGAGGGTGCTGGTGCAAGCTGGATATACCCGCCTTTGCCGCTGATGTGGAGAAAACTCTTCCGGGAACAATGGCCATCACCGTTGACGGATTGGCAAAGGCGCAGGTCCAGATCAATGATATCATGAAACAATACTCCGCTGTTTTATGGATTGTCGGCACAGCCCTCGTTGTCGGCAGCATTGTCTTTCTTATTGTATATATGGTCCGCAAAGGGGAAAGGGAGATCGGCCTGTTACTGAGCATCGGCCTTTCGCCGGGAAAGATTATTATTAAAAACATTGTTATAGCCGTCGTTACCACGGTTGCCGCCGCCCTGATCGGGCATGTGCTGAGCGTGCCGCTCATGTCATGGTTCGGCAGGGCATTTATGCGCATTAGCCTGATGCCATCGTGGGAACATCTTCCGCATTTTTTGAGTGCATCGCTTATCATCGCGCTGATCGCCTCATTGTTTCCATCCTGGTTTGTGACCAGGCTTGATCCGACAAAACTTCTTAGAGAGGAATGATATGCTGGAACTTCGAAATGTAACAAAGGAATTCATAAACAACAAAAAGGAGGAGGTCGCTGTCCTCAATAACATCAACCTCAAGGTCGGCGCGGGCGATTTCCTGTCCATTGTAGGCCCGAGTGGAAGCGGCAAGAGCACTCTCCTGTTCATCATTGGCGCCCTTATGAACCCGACAGAAGGGGAAGTGCTTCTCAGGGATAAAGATATTTATGACACAAGGCCGGCCTACAGGGCAAAACTCCGGCTTCAGGAGATCGGCTTTGTATTTCAGACTTTCAACCTCATCCCTTACCTGAGTGCATTGGACAATGTCGCTGTGCCGGCCGTGATCAATATGAGGTCGAGGAACAGTGCCGTTGAACGTGCCGAAGACCTCCTGAAGCGATTTGGCCTTGGCGCACGACTGGACCACAAGTTCTCTGAGCTCAGTGTCGGCGAGCGGCAGAGGGTGGCCCTGTGCAGGAGCGTTATCAACGATCCAAAAATCATTCTTGCCGATGAGCCGACCGGCAATCTTGACCCTGCCATGACCCATGAGGTAATGGCCCTCTTTCAGGAACTGAACAAAAACGGGCATACGATCATAGTCGTAACACACGAAGAAGACGTAGCGGCTTACGCACGGAAAGTGATGCATCTCAAAGATGGAAAATTCACGAACGGAACGATTCTCTAAGAATACATCCGCCGGGTTTGCTTCTTTCGGTCTCTGGCTTTCATGGCAGGAGCTGAGCGGCCGCAGGGTAGTCTTTTTAATTAATGTGATACTGGTCGCCCTGCTCATCGCCCTTCCCGTATCGTTCGATCTTATGGGAAAGGCGAGAAAGAGTTCCATCGAAACAAGGATCGATTACATCGGACCTTCATTGATCCTTGTCCCGGAAGGGATAATGTCTTCGGATCTCGTAACAGCGCAAATGAAGGGAAAGACGTTTCCGTCATTAACATTCAGGACCATCCAACTGGATTTTGCATCATATCTGAGAAATACCGAGGCCAGATTAACGGAGAGGATTTTCCTGGAGGGGAGAGATATGCCTGTTACAGGTATCGACTTTCGGAATGTTTCCTCATATCCCTTCGGCGGGTATTCAATTGGAAAAAATGACGTTTTGCTCGGCACTATAGCAGCGGAGAAATTGCAAAAAGATAGAGGGGATACCATAAAAATCAAGTCGCGGACATTTTCCGTTGCCGGCGTTATCCCCACAGCAGGAGGCATTGAAGATGCTTCGGTTTTTCTGCCGCTGACTGTCCTTCAGAAACTTATGGAACTGGAGGGACGAATTAATGAATTACGTCTCTTTCCCGGGTCTGCATCATCTTATGAACAACTCAAGTCACATCTCAAAAAATACTCCGGTGAATTGAACATTATTGATTCATACCGTGGTGACGCCGCTGAAAAAGATATTGATACGACGCTGCTTAATTACCAGAAAGCCCTTTACACCGCAGCGTTCATTCTGATCGCCCTCTGCATCATGATCAGTACGTATATCAATCTCGACGAAAGGAAGACCGAGGTCTCAACAGTGTATACATTGGGTGCAACACAGGGGATCATATTTCAGATACTCACCTTCAGAACGGTCTGGATAACATTCCTCGGCTCTTTAATCGGCCTGTTCATTGCCTTTCTCGTCACCGCCCTGCAGGACCTCCAGGTGCCGCTGCGTTTTATCTGGTCCACCGGATCGTTCATGGAGGTCGTTCTTGGTACGGTAAGTCTCGGTGTGCTCGTCACAATACCTTTTGCGCTTTACTCGGTATGCAAAAGAGACATTATCTCTCATCTGTAGATATATGGAGGCGGGGAACCGGGAGAAATAGGGGTACCCATTTCGCTGAGAAAAGAATACTTCTGCCTTCAGTAGTATCAGACTTAATAAATTCCTTATCCTGGATGCCGTGCTTAGAAGATAAATTCAAAACATTTGATCAGATGAATGCATGAGTTATTCATTTTTTTATTGAGAATAAGAGAGATTTCTCTTAAAATTAAAGTACAATAAAATAAAAAATATTCAGGTGCGTAAAATGTTAACTAAGGCAAAAGTAATAAAAACAATAAAAAACGAAAAACCTCACCTTGTCGCTGAGTTTAATGTAAAAAAAATCGGCCTCTTCGGTTCATTTGCCAAGGGCAGGCAGACCGGCAAAAGTGATATTGATATTATTGTAGAATTTAGCAAACCGATAGGTTTTAAGTTTCTGGATCTGTGTGATTACCTGGAAGAAAAACTTGGGAAAAAAGTAGACATCCTGACTCCGGCAGGGATTAAGGGAATCAGACTGAAGCATATTGCAAAGAATATAAGGAGCAATATCATTTATGTCTGATTCGGGGTTAACTATGATATTGTCTGGAGTATTTCAAAATACGAATTGCCCTCTGTGATCAAGCAAGTAAATAAAATAATACGGTCAAAATCTAAATAAGCTATCTTCAAGCAAATTTCTAACAGATTCATGGTCCAACCGTAGCCAACTATATGGAGGCTAATGAGGCGCTGAGCAAGAAAGATTTTGTCATGAGAATTAAGATAAGCATAAAGGAATCTGATTATTGGCTGAGATTGCTTGTTGATACAAATCCGGATGTTTTTAAGGAAAAAGGCTTGTCGTTAATTAATGAGAGCATTGAGCTGAAGAAAATATTCTCATTAATTGTAGCAAAGCTATGATCTGGAAAATTTGAACTATTCAGTTTACCGCCAGAATCTGTTATTATTGTTTGAGTTTTGTTGTCTCGAATTTGTATTTTGGTATTTGTGATTTATTTGTAATTTCTCTTTATAGCATGGGAGTGTATAGGGTCCTGGTGTCCCTCCCGGACTTCAAATCCGGTGTTGCTTGCCACAAGCGAGCAGGGTGGGTTCGATTCCCACACGCTCCCGCCA
>JAUVPO010000128.1 GCA_030598625.1 Deferribacteres bacterium
CCTTCTTGATTTATACGAAGCCATGACCGTTGCCCATCATGTGGGAGGCGGCCCCGTTGCCACTGACTGGAATGTGCCGCCGGGGCCAAAGGAATGGCTCGTGGAGATAAGCTCGATTCATGGCACGTCGGAATATTTTGGAGGCGAAGCCGGCATCTACCGTCCCGTAAAAGGCGCGTTCGTCAGGGATGCCCTGTCGCGTGGTTATAAACTGGGGATAATAGGTTCGGGAGATACGCATAATGGACATCCCGGACAGGGCAGCAAAGACGCCATCGTGAGCGGCCTGTTAGGTGTTTACAGCCCTGAACTGACACGGGACGCGGTTTGGGAGGCCTTTAGAAGGAGACAGGTGTACGCAACGAGTGGTCCGAAGATCATTCTGGATTTCCGGGTAGCCGGTTCCCCTATGGGTTCAGAAGTAAAATGGACAGCCTCCAGAGGGCCAATACCATTGGTGATTAAGGCCGTAGGCTGTGATAAGATATCATCTGTGGAGATTATTCGTAACGGTGAAAAGATGTTTGTTGAAAAAGTTAAAGATGTCTCCGTACAATTCCTGCTGGAGGACCCGCAACTACAGCGTGGCACATCCTGGTATTACGCCAGGGTATTGCAAGAAGATGGCAATATGGCGTGGTCGAGCCCGGTCTGGGTCAACATGGAATGAAAATTGTCTTTATCTTTTATTCTTCCGGCGTTTTTTCTGCTTCCCCTGCTGCCGCCTCTTTCTGAAGGCGTTCCCATTGCGCGTCTACATATCC
Source organism: Deferribacteres bacterium (assembly GCA_030598625.1). Lineage (GTDB taxonomy): Bacteria > Nitrospirota > Thermodesulfovibrionia > UBA6902 > UBA6902 > JAUVPO01. The sequence goes on from JAUVPO010000128.1 coordinate 765, forward strand.
CTGCGCCTGTTCGAGCATCCATTTGTTTTTAGGAGCGAACATATGTTTGAACCTGCCCTGGGGTTTCAGGAATTCCGTAAGGGGCTTCTTCTCCTTAGGTTTTACAGTTATCTTGGTGACACCGTTTTCAATTTCATAAAGCGGCCAGTAACAGGTATTAACAGCCAGTTTGGCAAGCGTGATCGCGTCATCCGTCCTGCTTCTCCATCCGCGGTTGCATGGCGCGATTATATTCATGAATTTCGGTCCCTTTATTTCAAAGGCCTTTTGCACTTTTTTCATCAGGTCCATCCAGTTTCCCGGAGATGCCTGGGCCACATATGGTATGTCGTGCGCGGCCATTATTCTTGTAAGGTCTTTTCTCTGCTGCAGCTTGCCCGGTATCACGTCTCCCGCGGGACAGGTCGTGGTATTGGCCCCGAAAGGGGTTGCGCTTGAACGCTGAATGCCCGTGTTCATATAAGCGCCGTTGTCATAACATATATACATCATATCGTGTCCGCGCTCCATTGCTCCTGAAAGACTCTGGAAACCTATATCATATGTTCCCCCGTCTCCGCCGAATGCAATGAATTTCACCTGTTTGTCATCGATCTTCCCCTGTTTTACAAGGGACCTGTACATTGCCTCTACCCCTGATATAGTTGCAGCGGCATTTTCAAAGGCGCTGTGTATCCAGGGGATCTTCCATGCGGTATATTCCTGAATGCATGAGGAGACCTCGAGGCATCCGGTTGCGTTTGATGCGATAATGGGATAGTCGGTAGCCATAAGCACCTGCTTAACGACTATAGGCGCTCCGCATCCCGCGCACATCCTGTGGCCGTATGCAAACCTGTCTTCTCCCTTTGCAAGTTCTCTTAATTTAAGCGGTTTAGTAGTCATTTTTTATTTCTCCTATAAGCTTACATTTAGCCTTATTCTCTTACCCCGAGATACTCTTTAATGGTTTCGACTTTTCCTGTTTCGGCAATCTTTACAAGTTCGTCCAGTACCTGCTCTGCCTGATTCGGAAGGTAATCTCTTCCGCCGAGGCCGAATATCTTGTTTATCATGGGAGGTTTGGTGTCCATGGACATGACGGATCCGGTGATTTCGGAAAATAACGGACCGTATCCGCCAAAGGAGTCAGCCCTGTCAAGAACGGCTATTGCCTTCAGATGCTTAAGCGCGTCGGCTATTTCCACATACGGGAAAGGCCTGAACATCCTCGGCTTCAGAAGGCCGGCCTTGACGCCTTTGTCTCTGTACTGGTCAATTATGTCTTTGGTTGTGCCTGCAGCCGAGCTCATGACGACAATTGCTATTTCAGCATCTTCAAGCCTGTATGTTTCAAACAGACCGTACTTTCTGCCGGTCATTTTTTCAAATTCAGCGGCAACTTCAAGCGCGATACCCGGGACCTTTGTCATAACTTCATGCTGGGCCCTCTTGTATTCATGATACATATCAGTGAGGATCAGGGGACCGTAGCTTTTGGGGTTGTCCAGATCAAGGAGCGGATTTACTGCCTTGAACTTTCCAACGAAATTTTTCACATCCGCATCATCTATATATTCAACTCTCTCAATAGAGTGACTCACAATAAAACCATCCAGGCATACCATGGCCGGAAGCCTTATGTCCAGATGCTCCGCGATCCTGAACGCCTGTATAGTATTATCATATGCCTCCTGGGCATTCTCCGAGTAGATCTGGATCCAGCCTGTGTCCCTTGCGCCCATACCATCGGAATGGTCGCCGTGAATGTTCAGAGGAGCCGACAGTGCCCTGTTTACAAGAGGCATTATTATCGGAAGCCTGGTCCCTGCCGCTATATAGAGCATCTCCCACATCAGCGCGAGCCCCTGTGATGATGTGGCTGTGGCGACCCTTCCGCCTGCTGCCGCCGCGCCAATGCAGGCGCTCATTGCGCTGTGCTCACTCTCAACGAGCACCATCTCTGTATCGATTTTGCCGTCTGAGACAAAACCGGCAAACCTTTGCATAAGGTCAGTGGCCGGTGTTATCGGGTATGCGGCGCATACATCAGGATTAATCTGTTTGAGGGCCTCCGCGCACGCTTCATTTCCTGTAACTGCAACTATCTTGCCCATTATTTACCCTCCTCTTCCATAACAATCGCCTTATTGCCCTTTTTGCCGGGGCACTCGAGGGCACAGATTCCGCAGCCCTTGCAGTAATCAAAATTAAAATCTTCTCTTTTGCCTTCAGCATTTACCTTGACAGACATGTCAGGGCAGTACATCCAGCAGAACATGCATTGAATACAGTTTTCCTCTATCCACTTCGGCCTCATCGACCTCCATGATCCTGTCTTGAATTTTGCCGAATTCCCCGCCTCCAGTACAACAGAGCCCTGGGGAAGGGTTTCCCAGTATTTTTTGCTCATCCCTCTTTTACCTCCTCATATCCCCGCTTTGTGGCATCGAGGTTCCCGTCAATGATCTTCTGGGCAAATTTTTTCCCGAAACTCTTTTTCACATTCTCAAGCAGTGTGTCCATTTCTACAATATCCGTTGCCTTTGTAATAGCGCCCAGCATTGAAGAGTTCGGAAGGGGTCTTCCGAAAGACTCTACGGCAATTTTCGTAGCGTTGACCGTAAATACTTTCTGGGTATCCCCGGCGCCCAGTTTCTCTCTTATCTCTTTGGGGTCTTTTGATGTGTTCACTACAAATATTGCATCGTCCGGCGCCCCGTCGGTAACGTTTACCGCGTCAATCAGGGTAGCGTCCGCTATGCTTATTACCTTTGGATGAAGAACAGGGCCGTACATTCTTATTACATTTTCACTGACCCTGTTAAACGCCCTGATCGGAGCGCCCGCCCTTTCAGGCCCGTATTCAGGGAACGCCTGAACATATCTCCCACCGCTCAGGCAGGCGTCTGCAAGTACTTTGGCAGCGGTTACCGTACCCTGGCCGCCGCGACCGTGCCAGCGAATCTCGATCGTTTTTGCCATATTATTTTCCTCCGAAATGAATTCTATTTATAACTGTTAAGAATAAGGAAGTTTAATATAGCCTAAAATCGATATTATTTTCAAGCATTCCAGCAGGCTGTTTGTAACCATGCAGCTACGGATGCAGAATATTGTTCAAGTTTGTCATTCCAGCGGTTTTTTAAGCGGGAATCCAGGTCCTGATGAAAGTCTCTGGATTCCCGCTTAACAGATTGCGGGAATGACGGGCAACGTTTTTTTCTCTGGAAGCAGTAGGACAGGCGTCCCGCCTGTCCCTCTATTCATGGAAACGCCGTCTTCCACGCTTTTAACTATAATAAAGACAGCCGGGACGGCTGTCCTACTAATAGGAAAGATATGCATAGCGGAGAAAAACAATCAAGAATATCAACAAAATGCCGAAAATATGTGTTAATATTGAAACCGATGAAAATAACGGATGCACTCATGATCGCAGGGATATGAAGACTCTTACCGAAAAAGAATTCAGGGCCGCGATTTTCGACCTTGACGGTGTTATAGTGGATACCGTGCCTCTGCATTTCCAGGCATGGAAGCGGATGTTTGAGGGGTACGGCAGGAAATTCACATTCCAGGATTATAAGGAAAAAGTAGATGGTATCCCGCGCACCGACGGGTGCAGGGCTGTCCTGACCGACCTTTCCGATGAAGAACTTCTTGAAGCGACCGAAATAAAACAGAAGTATTTTCTTGAATATCTGGAAAAAGGGAACATCCCGGTCTTTGAGTCAACAATAAAATTAATGACGGACCTGAAAAACAGGGGCGTCAAAATAGCGGTAATATCCTCTAGCAAGAACCTTCCCTATATTTCAAAAAGGACAGGGATCAACAAACTCGTTGAAGTTGAGATCAGCGGTAATGAAATAACAAAGGGGAAACCGGACCCCCAGATTTTCCTGATGGCTGCAAGAGAGACGGGAATAAGCCCGGAGAACTGTGTGGTGTTTGAAGACGCGATCCTCGGTGTCGAGGCGGCAAAGCGTGCAGAGATGTTATGTGTCGGGATTGACCGTCACAATGACCCCCGGAGCCTGGAGCAGGCTGATATAATAGTCAATGATCTCAGTGAAATAAATTATGATAAACTCACATCATTATTTAAAGGAGACTGATTAAAAGATGGAAGACTATTTTGCGAGTTATTTATCCGACGCTCACTGGCAAATCATTGAGCGGGGGTGGGACCCTGAGCTGCAAAATGTTCATGAAACCCAGTTTGCCCTCGGAAACGGGTACATAGGGAGCCGCGGTATCCTTGAGGAAAACCCTCCTGGCTGTTGTCCGGGGACATTTTTTGCCGGCCTGTTTGAGGGCACCCAGTCGCTTGTCCCCGAACTCGTTAATGCTCCTAATCCGGTTGACCTCAGGATAAGTGTTAACGGAGAAAAACTCGGGGTAGTGGCCATGGACGTATTAAGCCATCAGCGAATCCTTGACATGCGAAAGGGGCTTCTGTCCCGGCATACAATATATTCAAATGCAAGAAAAAAGAGATTTGACTATCAGTCGATGCGGTTCTTCAGCATGCACGACAAAAACACCGCTGTAATGCAGGTCTATCTTACACCCCTGGATGAAAGCGCTGAATTAACTTTTACAAACTCCATTGATGCTTCGGTAGTGAACAGGGGACTTGTTACTGAAGGGGACAAAAATCACGTGGCAATTGTTGAATCCACCCGGTCGGGAAATATCAAGTGTGTTTGTACAAAAACAGTCGAAAAAGAAATCCTGATTTCATACAGGAGCCACCTTGTACTTAAGAAGGGCGGGAGAGTGCGTGGCATCCCGGACTGGACATTCCATCTCAAGCTGAAAAAGGGTGAGACCGCATGCCTGACAAACTATATCTCATTTCATACATCGTTTGTAAACGATTCAATGGAAAAAACAAAAAAGGCTTCACTGAAAACCATTACCAGAAGCGCGAAGAAAGGGTTTGACCAACTGGTCCGCGAACACTGTAAGGCATGGGAAAAGAAATGGAAAATATCGAACATAGAAATAGACGGAGACCCTGACATTGAAAGGATAGTCCGCTTCAATATATACCATCTGCTTATTGCCGCCAGTAAGAATTGCAA
>JAUVPO010000056.1 GCA_030598625.1 Deferribacteres bacterium
CCTACCCTGTTATTATTATCGCTCAGCTTTGTACTCCACCTTACAATCCCTTTTTTATGCGCTATTCCTTTGTTAAAATTGAGCACGCGACCATGTTCAAGGGGAAAATCCGACTGCATACTCATTCCTGCATAGCTGATATCAATTATATCTCCCTTAAATTTCATGATGTCAAAGTTGTTCACAGAACAATCGATGGTTTTCATTAATGGTCTCCTTTTAAACTGTCTTTGCCCTTTTATTAATGCCTCTCCGCAAGATTCCCGGTCCCTGTAAAAATCTAAATCTCCCTTAAATGCATGCTTCATAAATGCCTTGATTTCAGTGAGATCGAATGGCTTTGAGATAAACAGAGACGCGTTTTCTTCTATTGTCCTTTTCATATTATCATGCATTTGACAGGCCGACATGATCACAATGTCGGTTTCAGGAGATACCTCTTGTATCTTTTTCATGACTTCAATGCCGCTCATATCAGGGAGATCTATGTCGAGGAAACATATGTTATAGAAAAAGAGGCCGGCCTCGCGAATAGTCTCTCTTCCACTCATAACAGCCGTAATCTCTCCATGAAAATCACATAATACTTTCAACGCTCGTGACAGCCCCATTAGATTCAACGGGTGATCATCAACTATTAAGATTCTTTTTTGCATTTTATCTGAACTTATATTTGCAATTACCATTCAACATAATATCCAATTAAATTCATTCTCTTTTATAATTTTGTCTTACAGAAAACTGTCTTTCCTTTTTTACTAATGCCTATCCGCAAGCTTCCCTGTTCCTGTAAAAATCTAAATCTCCCTTAAATACATGCTTCATAAATGCCTTGATTTCAGTGAGATCGAATGGCTTTGAGATAAACAGAGACGCATTTTCGTCTATTGCCTTCTTTATCTCATCACATATAAAACAGGCTGACATGATCACAATGTCGGTTTCAGGTGATATCTCATTTATCTTTTTCATGACTTCAATGCCGCTTATATCAGGGAGAGTTATATCGAGGAAACATATGTTATAGAAATAGAGGCCGGCCTCACGAATGGCCTCTCTTCCACTCATAACGGTCTTGATCTCTCCATGAAAATCACATAATACTTTCAACGCTCGTGACAGCCCCAAGAGACTTAATGCGTGATCATCAACTATTAAAATCCTTTTTGGCATATTTACCATCCAAGTCCGTTTATATTAATTTATATCTGCAATTACCATACCACGTGATATATAATTCAATTCATTTGCTTTAATTACATTATCTATAAGGGAAAATATAATTTTTTTTACCGTGAACAGGGACCTGTCTGCGACCATATAATCCTGCATGTGGGTAAATCACCGAACATTTCTGGTGTTTTCAGCATATACCCGCCAATAACTTAATAATAGAAAACTACGCAACTATGTAACCACTAGTTTTTATAGGTTTATTTACCACAAAACAAGCTGGCATACACATTGCTATATCTATTATTGGGTAACCATAAAGGGGAAATGTATGAAACTGAAGAGACTTTTTGTCATTACATTAATATTAAGTGTATTTCAAGTTGGTGATATGACATTCGCAAAAAGAAATAACGGAAATAAAATCTCACCTCAAAATAAGATGGTAACGGATAATACCAATCTGCACTTCACCGGCAGGTACTGCAATGAGTGCCACGCCAGGATACCCGGGAAAGGTGAAAATACATTTTTAAAATTCGGGGGTGATTTTTCCCGGCTATGCAACTGTCATAATTATACTCCGTGGAATTATACCCACCCTGTAGGCATAAAGCCGTCCAATGAGAAAAAGGCAAAGATACCCGGGGAATTTCCTCTCAACAATGGAAAGCTTGAATGTAATACCTGCCACGATATTTATCTGCAATGCCGGTACAGCAAATTCAGGCCCCCCAACAAAAAGTTTTTAAGGGGCGGTCCATATTCAAAACGCACAGTCATCTGTTTCAAGTGTCATGATAAAGATAAATATAAGAAACTTGACCCACATGACCAGTTAAATGCGGACGGCGAAATTATTTCGGAAAAATGTCTGTACTGCCATACTGAAAAACCAAATGAAAGAAACGCGACGTTTGAAAATATCGAACTTGTCGGCGATATTAAAATGATCTGCCGGCGCTGTCACAATATACTCGACAAACACCCGGCCGGAGAAAACCACTTCCGCATACCGGACATTAAGATGTTAAAAATGATCAAGAGTGTAGAAACGAGCTACAACGTAACACTTCCCCTTGATTACAAGGGAAGAGTAACATGTATAACCTGCCACAATCCACATGAGAGAGGAGTAATTCCAAATGAAAGAAAAGGGGCAAAAGGCGCGGATAAGAAACACAGGCAACGCCTGGCCGGGATTATGTGCAATGCGTGTCATGAGCTTTAAGTCATTTTATCAGAATTTTTTTCGGTCGGCAGGGAAAGGGGTGTGACCATGCGATACATGAAAAAAGCAATTTTACTGTTCATGGTCCTGCACTCTCTCACAGTCTATGCAAAAGATATTAATTTAGACCTGTTGAAAGCCGCGGGGAAAGGTGATACCACAGTCATTAAGAAGCTTCTCGTCATGAATGCCAATGTAGACGCAAAGGGATATAACGGCAGGACGGCTTTAATGTTATCGGCATCTCATGACCACATATATACGGTCAAGGCCCTTCTTAAAAAAGGCGCCCGGATAGATGCGAAAGACTATGACGGATGGACGGCCTTGATGTATGCGGCATTTAACGGCTATACAAGCATCGTTGAGTTGCTCATTAATAAAGACGCCGGGATGGATATAAAAAACTATAACGGCAGGACGGCTTTGATGTTGTCGGCTTCTAACGGCCACACAGATACGGTTACTACACTTCTTAACGAAGGCTCTCAGGCAGACGTGAAAGACAATGACGGCAAAACAGCCATGATGTTTGCGGTAAGCTACGGACATACGAAAACGGTCAAGGCCCTTGTTAAAAAAAGCGGTCAGACAGAAATGAAAGACAAAGACGGGAAAACGGCCTTAATGTTTGCCTCGGGTAATGGCCACAAAAACATTGTTCAGATTCTCCTTGACAATGGCGCTGAAGTAAACGCAAAATCCGGACATGGCTCTTCGGCTTTGATTGACGCGGCAAGCAACGGCTATATAAACATAGTCAGGCTTCTCCTTGAAAATGGCGCTGAAACAGCCGACGGCTCCACAGCCCTGATGTACGCTGCATATAAAGGCTACAAAGATATTGTTAAGCTGCTCCTTGAAAACGGCGCTGAGGTGAATACAAAAAAACGTCATGATGTTACGGCGTTGATGTTTGCAACGGAAAAGGGACACACAGACATAGTCGAGCTGCTCCTTGAAAACGGCGCTGTAGTGGATATAAAAAACAAATATGATTCCACACCCCTGATGTACGCAGCAAGTAAGGGCTACACAAACATCGTTAAGCTGCTCATTGAGAGAGGCGCGGACCTGGACGTGAAAAACAACTATGGCGATACAGCCTTGATGTACGCGGCAAGTAAAGGTCACTTAAACATTATAAGGATGCTTCTTGAAAATGGCGCTGCAGTGGCCACCAAAACCAAATCCGGTTATACGGCCTTAATGCTGGCAGAAAAATATGACAACTTCCAGATAGCCATGCTGCTGAGAAAAGCCGGGGCAAAAAAATAACTATAGGACGGTTAAAGATCAGCTCCGTCTCTTTAACCACCTGGCTGGATCAACTGATTTCCCTCTATATCTGATTTCAAAATACAGGGCTGGAATCCCTGAACTCTTTGACGCAATTATTTTACCTACATTATAACCTTTGACAAGTATGTCCCCTTTTTTAGGGGATATCTTTGAAAGATTTCCATATAGACTATGATAGCCGCTGCCATGATCTATTATGACTAAATTACCGTAACCCTTTAATCTGCCGGTATAGACAACCCTGCCTCCGGCTACCGCTTTCGGCCTGTCCCCGGACCTTACCGCGATTTCAATTCCGTTTCTAAAAACCGTTTTGTTAATTTCCTTATCATGTTGTTTTCCATACCGCACCAGTATCCTGCCGTTTGCCGGCCATGGCAAACGGCCTTTCAACGATTTAAACCCTTTGCCAACAGCTGACGTCGGGATATTCTTTGCCTCAAGTCCTTTAATCATTTTCTGTAGTTTCCGGGAGGATGTTTGAATCTCCTTGATCTTTTTTTCATGAGAAAATCTTTTACCTTTAACTGCGGCAAGCATTTCGCCTTTCTTTTTGCGCTCCGTCTCTAATTGTTTCTTGTCTTTCCAGGCGCCTGATTTACTTGCAATCAGCTTGTCCTCCAAGGCCTCCATATTCCTTTTTTTGGAATTTATTTCATCTATGGCAACACTGTATTTTTTTATTAACCTGCCGTCATAATAGGCCATAAGACAGAGGTACTTACTTTTCTTTATCAGGTCCTGATAGTCTCTCGCTGAGATCAGCACCCCCGCATCACCGCCGTACTGACGCTTTTGAAGAGATCTGACGCGTTCTTTCAAATACTGTCTTCTGTCGTCCATCTTTCTCATATATAATTCGACCTCTTCCGAGAGCTTGAGAATTTCCGCCTGCGTCCGGGATATGCGTTTATCATAACTCTTCAAATTTCTTTCTTTCTTGCTGATGTCCCCCTTAATATCTTTCATTCTTGAAGTTATTGACTGTTCCTTTTTTTTGGCTTTATTTATTGCTTTTAATTTGTTTTTATAATTCTGCTGAATTTCCGTCAGCTTATTTGTGGCATCGGCTGCACAAGTGTAAGCAGGAATAAAAAGATGGAAGGCGATAACAATAAAAAATACTGGAAAAATAAAATGACAGAAAAAGGATGACCGCTTATTAAATTTGATACCCTGTTTATTTATACACCTTCGGCATCCAAACAATTTAATACCTTATTTTCCCCACGGCAATAATACTTCCCGTAAAGCTCATAAAAGCTCCGGCAAAGGGGATAAGCACATACGCCGCTAAAGGGAGAGATGTCATGAACAAGCTGACTGAAGGTAAAAACGCAATTATTTGCAGAGCTGCAAACGAGTACAGGCCAAAAATTGCTATTGTACTGACTAACCCGCCCAGCGCTCCGACAATAAGTCCCTCAAACAGAAAAGGAAGCCTTATAAAGTTTCTGGGCGCGCCCAGCATTTTAAACGTTTCAATATCTTCTTTCCTTCTGGTAAAAAAGATTTTAATGGTGCTGTACGTCATAAATGAAATGGCAATGAATATGGCGCCCCCGAAAAAGATCGTTCCGATCCTCAGTGTCTTTGAAATAGTATTTAATGATGACAGCCATTTTTCTCCGTACTGCACCTCTTCAATACCGGACATCTGTTTCAGTTTAGCCGCTTTTTGCTTGACAAACGAAGTCTGTAATAAGTCTTTTTTTAATCTGAGCTCAAAAGAAGAAGGAAGAGGATTTTCCTGAAACACATCGAGAACTATGGCATTATCACCCAAATTTTCCCGGACTTCCTCCAGGGCCTGTTCTTTTGATACGTATTTAATTTCCATTATATCCGGGTCCTGCAGGAAATGTTCTTTTAACATGTCTTCTTCCTGACTGCTTATCTCTTCGTCCAGATATACAATTACGCCGAAGCTTCTGGTCCATTTTTCGAGGACAGAATCCATCTTTACGCTCATCATGACAAAAAGACAGAATATTGACAGACCGATACCGATGGACAGTATGGTAAGAAGATTAATCCATTTTTCAATCCACATATTTTTGAGGGCGGTCTTTAAAAAATATCCAACATTTTTCATCCGGCATAATCCCTGTCAACATATTTTTCACTTACAAATAACACCCTGTCACCCGAGCCCCTATAAAGGTCCGGACTGTGAGTCGCAAAAAGTATGGTGGTGCCTTTTGAATTCATATCTCTGAAAAGGTCCACTATTCCTTTGGCGCTTTCAGGATCAAGGTTGCCTGTAGGTTCATCGGCAAGCAGAAGCATGGGCTTGATTACCATGGCCCTCGCAATTACGATCCTTTGCTGCTCCCCGCCTGAAAGATACTGGGGATACGCGGTTGCCGTATGCAACAGCTTGACTTTATCCAATACCTCGTTAACATATCCTCTTATTTTATGGGGATGCATACCGCCAAATCTCAATGCAAGCGCCACATTTTCAAAAACCGTTTTGTTGAAAAACAATCTGAAGTTCTGAAAAACCATCCCGATATTCCGCCTTAAACGCGGGATTATTTTCTGTCTCAACTTGGTAATATCCCAGTCGGCAATAATTATTTTCCCACTGTCCGTGCGCTCCGAACAATAGATAAGCTTGAGTAAAGTTGATTTCCCCGCACCGCTTGGACCGGTTATAAACACAAATTCACCCTGAGTTACCGTTAAAGTAAGGTTCGAAAGAACATGCTTTTTGCCGTAGAATTTCGAGACTTCAGAGAATTGGACCATTTTTTTATCGGAAGATTCCATATTTAACTTTCTTGTTACAGCTATATCGGCTCAGTTAAGGAATATCTTAAATATACATAATAAAAACCGGAAATTATTAATAAAACAGTATGTTTCAGATTAGTTTTATCAACTTTTCTTCTGAAAAAGCCCTGTTAGAAAGCGGATTAGAGATATTGGAAAACCGGAGGCAATCAGCAGTATCCCCGAAAGCATGACCGGACGACCGGGGTCCCTCGCCGCCTTGAGCGACACCCAGAATGTATGGTCAAAAAAATGAAGCGCCAGGTCATCAAATTTAATCCCCCGGCGCGAGTTTCCTTCCGCTATAAGCTTCTCTCCCTTAAAAACTCTTATTCTATAAACAGGCGTCTTAAAATTAAACATGGATACACTCAACTCAGCTTTTTGAAATGTCTTTTCAGGCTCCAAGGAAATAAGGAATCTATATGGATAAGGCGGGATTTCAAAGAAATCACTGCTTCCCAATACCAGGATTCTCAGGGGCATATAGCCTTCACTCCTTATTCTGCCGTCCTGCAGGAGTCTGATGCCCGGGGCGATACCGAAGTTAAGTATATGATAGTAGGTACCATCAATTTTAGTAGGCGGGAACGCACCGACTTTAAAGGAATTCATAGATTTATCCAAAAGAGTTATTTCAGGTTCATGGGCAAATATCCCTCTGTCAACTGCCGTATCAAGCAACCGCTCTCTCAGTCCGGGCTTAATACCTGCAACTTTATAAGTCTCTGAAACCCAGGGGGGACTTATAACATCTCCCTCTCCCAAAATTGTCTGCCCCGACTGTCTTAAATACAGGCTCAGGAAAAAACCGGTAAGAAACAAAAGCGTACCGACAGGCAGGACCAACCATGCAAGGAATTGAATCTTTCCTTTTTTAAAAACATCCTTTGATCCCCTGATCAAATTAAGATAACCGCTTATCAAAAACATAACAAAAGGGACCTGTATCAACGGATTTTTATTGATACCGGCAGCAAAACCGCCAAACGCTTCTTTCTCCCAGATTGAAGATAAAACATAATATACAATCCATCCTCCTATCAACCATAGGAGAAAGGCCTGTGAAGAAAGGACATTAAAAAGTTTTTTTATAATCCTTAATTTTGATATTTGATTTTTGATATTTGATTTCACGGAATAATCCCTTTTTTCATTTGGCCCGTTTTCATAAAACCCCACTTCTCCAAAATCTCACTAAGTTCTATCCTTACAAATCTTCCGTCAATCTCTACAGTGAGAGGAATAGGATTGCATCCGCCGGGTTTGCCCAAAGTGTCGATATGCAGCGGTGTGCCGCAATAAAGACAGACTACATGATCGTCCCTTTGCCCGTAACCCTCAGACGGGCATATCTCGCACGCGTCAAGGCAGACAGAGAGCGTATTATCCGATCTTTTTATTATCAATATTCCTATTTCTTCAGCTTCATGAACTAACGAAAATTTATGTAATGCCCCGTCCATTAAATTCATGGTTGGATCTTTAAGCGGAATCGCCACAACCCCTTTGTCAACAACCACGGGTTTTTGTTTTGGTACGTAAAGCCGGGATATTGTCTCCCCTCTCTGAGAAAACCAGGCAACCAGAATAAGACTAATAAAAAAAAGAACGGGCAGCGCCTTCTTTCTTGTATTTGAAAGTTGTTGAGATTTTATCTTTCTCCTCTGCACGCCCGTTTGTGCCTCGGGCCCAGGCAAAGGCTTAAAGAGGCGGTAATAAACAAACAATAAAGGGAAAAAGAGCAGGATAACCAACGATGCCGCAGATGCAAGGTCAGGGCCAAAGAATATCCCGATAAAATTCCAGACAGTGGCCTCAAGCAGTGGATGGTCGGGAATCATGAGAAGCACCAGTGTCTGGTGGACAAAGTCATGGATAAATTTCATAAAGCCCCGCTGGACGGAAGGTATAAGGGACAACTCCGCAACACCTTTTATTCCGCCTCCCAGCAGCTTCACTATTGCAAGAAAAAGCAGTAACTGCGGGACATCAAAATAATCACCTATCCAGTAAGGCTTATAAAATTTAACAGCAAGAAAAATTATTAAAACGGCAACTGCAAATCCAGCAAACGCATAGGCATAAGTCATGAATTCAGCGCCCCTCATAAAGGCGAGTTCATTTAAAAATATAACTGACCCTGCACTATCCGGAACAAAGAAGATTAGTGTCGCCAGAAAAATAAAAATCCCCCCCACCCCTCCTTCTTCAAACATCCCCCCTTTACTAAGGGTGGCGTTATTCGTAAAGGAGGAGTTTTGAGATTTCAGCGCAACTCTTAATGGTCCAAAAAGGTCTGTACCTGATGCATGAAACAGCACTGCCGCACTTAATATAAGAAGAAAGGCAAATGACGTTTCAATGACATTACTGAGGTATTCTTTAGCAATAAAGCCCTGAGGTAGAAAAAGTATTATTATTGTTAATATGCAGACAGTTGCGAGACCAATATTAAACGGTTTTATCAGGTTTTTTTTGTCTTTTAACACAAGGTATGAGTAAAAGACAAACCATACAATTGCAACCTTCAGGCCTTCTTTAAATCCTATTAATTTTGCTTCAAGCATAATTCAAAAAACAGGATCCGGGAGATCCATGGGTCCCCTTTCTTTAAATCATTTCATCCATTTTAATTTTCCCGTCTTCCATTGTCAGGACCCTCTGTCCCCATTTAGAAACAAACGGATCATGGGTTACAAGAACTATGGTGAAGTGTTCTTCCGAGTGAAGTTTCTTCAGGAGTTCAAGGACCATCTTTGTGTTTTCCCTGTCGAGATTTCCCGTTGGTTCATCCGCAAGGAGAAGTTCAGGGCTGTTTATCAATGCCCTCGCTATGCAGATGCGCTGCAGTTCCCCGCCTGAAAGCTGCGAAGGCCTGTGATTCAGCCTCTGCCCGAGGCCTACACGGCCCAAGGCTTCGGCAGCCTCGGTTTCATCCGCCATGCTGTGGAAATATTGTGCAAGCATCACATTCTCAACAGCATTGAGATAAGGAACAAGGTGCGACTGCTGTGTTATGAGTCCTGCCTTTTCTCTCCTGAATCTTGCCAGTTCATTCTCTGAAAG
>JAUVPO010000261.1 GCA_030598625.1 Deferribacteres bacterium
CTGAAAGGGCTTTTCTCACTTATGAAACAGTCGGACATCTTTATTAATCTTGGATTATGAGGAATTTAAACCATGGATAATCTTCTGGTAATTTTGAGGAAGCCACCTTACGGGGTCATTAATGCAGCCGAAGCCGTAAGACATGCAGGCGGCGCATCGGGATTCGATTATAAAGCAACCCTTTATTTATTAGACAGCGGCGTTTACTCGGCAAAGAAAAATCAGGATGCAGGTGATACAGGTTTCCTTGGACTTGGAGAGAGTCTCGAGCTGCTTTCGGATGAAATGGATATTTATGTTAATAAAGATTCACTTCAGGAATACGGTATAAAAGAAGATAATCTTATTGAAGGCATAAAAATTGATAATGGAGAAGTTCTTCAACAGGCTTTAAAAGATTCACAGACAGTAATGATATATTAACAGGAAGAAAATATTCATATAATTAATCGGGGAGTGTATATGCTATTCCTTATTTCCAGCGCACCTGACACAAAAGAATTCAAGACCGCCTACAAACTGGCAAAAGACATGAGCGCAGAAATCTGCCTTCTTCAAAACGCGGTTTATGCTTCAAGAAATTCCGATGACAACGGGTTGTATGTTCTTCATGATGATTTGCAGCTCAGGGGAATAAACGAAAATGAAATCTCCGGCAAGCGAATAGATTACGGCCAGTTAGTAGATTTAATGACAAAAACGGATAAGGTTGTCGGTTTATTTTAAAAACAAAAATAATTGAAACCACGAAGCAAAGCTTCGAGGAATTCTTCTCATTAAACGACGGAGGGGTGAAATGGCAAAGATAGTTATTTTAGGTGGTTCATTTGGAGGCATTACAAGCGCTTTTGAGTTAAAAAGACTCCTGGGCGGCAAAGCCGATATTACTCTCCTTTGCGATATGGACAAGTTCGTTTTTATTCCTTCCCTACCCTGGATTTCATTTGGCTGGAGAAGGCCTGAAGATATCACCCTTTCACTTGACAGTATTTTAAGACCCAAAGGAATAAAATTTATTCATGAGGAGGCAGTCGGAGTTGATGCAGACTCATCAAAGGTTATGACAAAGACACAGGAAATCCATTACGATTATCTTGTAATCGCCACGGGCCCTGCCCTTGCCTTTTCCGCGGTGCCCGGACTCGGGCCGGAGGGGGGCCATACGGAATGTATCTTTACTCTTGATCAGGCGATAAGGACTAAAAAGGCATGGGACAGGTTCCTTGAAAATCCGGGACCCATTGTAGTCGGTTCCGTACAGGGTGTAAGCTGTTTTGGACCTGTTTACGAATATGCCTGCGAGTTGGATACTGAGCTGAGAAGAAAAAAGATAAGACATAAGGTCCCAATTACTTTTGTTACGTCAGAACCATATATTGGTCATTTCGGGATCGGCGGACTTAAATATTCTCGGAGAATGATGGAAGATGAATTTGCCAGCAGAGATATAAACGTAATTGCAAATCAGGCAGTAGAAGAGTTCACCCCTGATGAAGTCAAATTAAAGGATGAAACAAAACTGCCGTTTAAACTCGCCATGTTTGCGCCTCCTATGGCGGGTGTTAAAGCGGTTTTTCATCTCGGGAATCCGAAAGGATTTATCCCTGTGGACAGCAATTACCGGCATAAGGATTACAAGAACATTTTTTCAGTAGGAGTTGCCATGGCAATTCCTCCCAATGACACTCCCATTCCAACAGGCGTCCCCAAAACAGGATATATGACTGAAGAGATGGCAAAGTATGCCGCGCTGAGTATCGCAGCCGAAATAGAGGGAAGACCGCCTGTTAAAACCGAGCCGGTGGGCGCTATATGTATTATGGATATGGGCAATACAGCTGCGTTAATGAAGGCAAGGCCAGTCCTTCCGCCACGACAGGAGGCCGTTATGAAATCAAGTATTGCTTTTAAGTGGATGAAACAGGGATTTGAAAAATATTATCTCTGGAAAATCAAAAGAGGACTGACTCAATTACCCTAAAAAAAGACAATCCTTTATTTTAATCAATTGTTATTGCAAAACCAGCCAAAATAGATTATAATCCGCAATAAGTAGACAATGGATTTATATCTCCTCGGCTAATTTTTTTCATTTAATATAAACTTGTTTAAAACTGTTGCCGGCGTATCCAGCTTAATAAAAAGCAATGTTTTCCGACAACATTGAAAAAAATGGGGAGGACAATGAACTTTCTTTCAAAAAAATCATGGAGTCCCTATATTGTCGGGGCATTGATCGGATTCCTGTCTATATTCACATTTTATACTGTTGACAAACCAATGGGTTTTGCAAAGCCATTTGCCCAGCTTACCGTTACAATTGAAAAATTAATTATTCCTGAATACGTAAAAAACAATCACAATATTCAGAAATCTCTGCCAACGGGAACCAGGGGCATAGAGATGAATTGGCATTTAATGCTGATCATCGGGGTGTTCATCGGGGCCTTTATCTCCTCAAAGCTGTCAGGGGAATTCAGGAAAGAGTCCATCCCTCCCCTGTGGCAGAATCGCTTTGGTAAAAGCAATACCAAACGTTTAATTGCCGCTTATATAGGCGGAAGCATTCTTTTTCTCGGCACATGGATAGCAGGAGGCTGTACAATGTTCCATGGCATAAACGGTTCAATGCAGCTCGCGCTCTCAGGATGGATTTTCTTTATGATGGTGTTTATCACAGGAATAGTAACAGCGATGGCAACTTACAGAGGTGTAAAATGACAGGTCCTTTGGAAATAACGGGAGTCGCGAGACTGGGGATAGGTTTATTCACGGGAATACTATTCGGCATATTCCTGGACAAAGGCAGGCTTACGAAATACGACACTATAGTCGGACAGTTTTTAC
>JAUVPO010000071.1 GCA_030598625.1 Deferribacteres bacterium
AACGTAGGGGTAATTAATGAATTACCACTACACGCTGGATGATATCAGCCTTCCTGATTACTAGTACTACCAGTATGTATCATTTCAACTAAAAAGCGAATTACAACATATTCACTGTACCTTGTTTTACCACGCTCTTGCTTTTGGATCAATAATTTTATGCGGGGACATGAATGCCGCTCAGATTTAAAAATTACATAGAAATCTGTAAGCCCTGACAATAGCCTTCACCGCTTTTTTTATTTGAGCTTCTGTGTTCTCCCTCCCGAGGCTTAGCCTCACTGCCGAAAAGGCATCTTTATCGCTGATACCCATTGCCTTGAGAACGGATGAAGGAGTGTGTTTGCCTTCATGGCATGCCGAACCGGTCGAGGCTGCGATGTCGTTTTTTAAGCTTTCAAGCAGCGCTGAACCCTGTATGTCAGGGAAAGACAGGTTTAATGTATTCGGCAGCCGCTTTACCGGATGCCCGTTTAATCTTATTCCAGGTATTTCTCTGCGGAGTTCTTTATGGAAAATATTTGTAAGATGTCTCATGCCGCTTACTCGCGCCTTCATCTCTTCCTTTGCAACTTCCGATGCCTTGCCGAGTCCTGCAATAGAACAGACGTTCTCGGTCCCCGGCCTCAATCCTTTTTCATGAGAAGCGCCGAACAGCATCGGTCTTATGTCAGTGCCGCGCCTTATATAAAGGGCACCCGTCCCTTTCGGCCCGTAAAATTTATGTGAAACTATGGTTAAAAGATCAACATTCAGTCTCTTTACATTGACAGGCACCTTACCAACGGATTGTGCCGCGTCACAATGAAAAACTATCCCTTTCCCTTTCGCTATGTCCCCTATCTCGGCTATCGGCTGAATAGAGCCTGTTTCATTATTTGAATGCATGATGGTTATTAAAAATGTATTACTTTTTATATGCTTCTTTAAATCATCGGGGTCGATAATGCCGTATTTATCAACCGGGAGATACGTAATCCTGAAATTCCGGCCTTCAAGATGTTTCAACGCATTCATTACGGACGGGTGTTCTATACTGGAAGATATTATATGCCCGGACTTAAATATCTGTGCGGTCCCGAATATGGCCAGGTTGTTTGCCTCTGTCCCGCCGGATGTAAATATGATTTCATCCGGTACGGCGCTGATCAGGTTTGCAACTTTTCCCCGCGCATCCTCTACCTCTTTTTTTGCCTTTTCTCCATATGGGTGAGCGCTTGAGGGATTGCCGAAATTATGTCTTAGACATTCTGCCATTGCATTGATGACATCGGGTGCTAACGGGGTAGTGGCGTTGTTGTCTAAGTAAATGGGCCTTGATTTTTCAATTGACATGATTTAGGAAAACTTATCAGGATGCAATATCCAGGTCCCTGTGTATAACGTTTGTGTTTAGTTTCTTCTTTTTTAATGTTTTTTCAATTTCCTGAACGATGGCCGGTGACCTGTGTCTTCCCCCGGTACATCCAATGCCTATGGTGAGGTAGTTTTTGCCTTCATGTTCATACCGCGGGATAATATAATTGAGAAGGGGATAGAGTTTATCAAGGAACTTTATCGTATCTTTTTGAGACAGGACAAAATTCCTGACTTTTGGGGAGGTCCCGGGAAATGCCTTGAGTTTCTCGATAAAATAAGGATTCGGCAAAAACCTTACGTCGAACATAAGGTCCGCCTCCGGCGGTACGCCGTATTTATAGCCGAAGGACATCAGACTGACAGTCATTTTTTTTGTGTCTTTTTTGAGATATGATTCTGTTATGAATTTACGCAGATCGTGGGGGGATAAAGCGGATGTGTCTATAACTAAATTTGATTCCTGTCTAATCGGTGAAAGCGCCTTTGCTTCTTTCCGGAGCGCTTTATTAAGGTCTTTATATCCAAGCGGGTGGGGTCTTCTTGTTTCTTTAAATCTCCTCGTTAGCGCCGCATCATTGGCCTCAAGAAATATAATCTCTAATTTATATTTCTTTCTTAATGCGGAAACGGCAATAGAGAAATCTGTTAACAGCTTTTTTTCTCTTATGTCAATCCCGATAGCGATTTTTGATATAGTGGGGGTCTTATTGCTCAGATTAACAAAGGTCCCGATAAGCGTCAGAGGCAGGTTGTCCACACAAAAAAAGCCGCTGTCCTCGAAGGCATTCAGAGCTACTGTTTTTCCTGACCCGGAAAGGCCGGTCAGGATAATAATGGAAAGCGGGCCATTTTTATGTGTCTTCATTTGATCGGCTCTATGAGCCCGAAGTTCCCGTCTGTCCTTTTATATAAAACATTGATTGTTCCGGAGGATGCGTTGGTAAATACAAAGAAATTATTATCCAGAAGGTCCATCTGCATAGCGGCTTCTTCAACACTCATCGGCTTTATGTCAACTGATTTGTTTTTAATTATTAAAGGAAGGGTTTCCGCTGATTCCGTAATATCTGTTGATTTGCTTTTGTTTTTTCTCTGTGAAACGATTTTTTCTTTATGTTTTTTGACCTGACGCGCAAGTTTTTCCATAACTTCGTCAATTGATGAGTACATCTCTCCTGTTATGCTCTCTGCCTGTAGCAATGAACCATTCACTTTCAGATGGACTTCTGCTTTGTGCCTGTATTTCTCAACGCTTAAAATAACATTTGCTTCTGTAATATTATTAAGATGTTTTTTGAATTTGCTGATTTTTCCCTCAGCATAGTCTTTCAGGTTTTTGGTAAGATCCATCTGTCTGCAATTAATGATGATGTTCATTTAATCCTCCTTGTATAATGCCACACGTCACTGATTGCGCGGATAGTTGTATTTTAGAACCATTTCTTGCGTTTAATATGAGACAGAATCTTTAATTCTTCCCTGTATTTTGCTGCTGTCCTGCGGGCCACGTTTATGCCTTTGTCCTTAAGCAGATTAACTATCTTCTTGTCGTTGAGCGGTTCTTTGGGGTTTTCATCGGAGATAAGCTGCTTTATGATATCTTTAACCGTAGATGTTGAAATAGCTCCTCTTGCCGAGGAAACAGCATTACTGAAGAAAAATCTGAAATTCAGCAGGCCTTGCGGACATTGAACGTATTTATTGGATGTCACCCTGCTTATCGTGCTCTCATGCATGCCCAGATCTTCTGCGATATTTTTAAGATTCAGGGGCTTAAGATATGAGGGGCCTTTTCTGAAAAAATCTTCCTGAAATTTTAAAATGCTCTCCGTTACCCTGTATATTGTCTTGTTCCTCTGATCAAGACTTCTAAGCAGCCATATGGCCGAACGGAGTTTTTCTTCCAAAAACTGCTTTTCCTCCGTCCCTAATGACTTTTTGTTGGCAAGGAGTTTTCTATAATAATTTGAGAGTCTCAGTTTAGGAACGCCTTCATCATTCAACGTAATAATGAATTTGCCGTCGGACTCTTCAACAAATACATCAGGCACTATATGAAGTGGTTCTTCCCCGGAGTAATTTCTGCCCGGTCTGGGTTCGAGTCCCTCTATTATTTTGACTGCGGCGAGTATCTCATCTATTGATGTATTGAGTTTCGCTGCGAGCTGCTTGTATTTTTTCCTTTCGAGTTCAGTGAAGCCGCTGACAAGGATTTTTTCCACAAAACTTCCTTCAAGGTTTAAAGTTTTTAATTGTAAAAGCAGGCATTCCTGGAGATTTCTGGCGCCGACCCCCGGAGGGTCAAGTCTTTGAACGTACGATAATGCTTCTTCGACAATATTTAAATCAACATCTGCAAGTTTTGCGATCTCCTCAGGAGATGCCTGGAGATATCCGTCGTCATTTAGATTGTTAATAATTATTTCCGCTGTTGGGCCGGTTGTTTCGGAAATATGGGAAAGTCGCAGCTGCCAGAGGAGATGCTCATATAAATCGGTCTTATTCCTGTTGCGCTCAAAAGGAGAAGATACCTCTTCAGGGCTTTCGTTGAAATAACCGAAGTCCCTGCCGTCGCTTTCCCTTTCTTCAAAATAATTATCTGCGGTAAAACCGAATATTTTTTCGAGGGGCGCCTCTATATCACCGGACCGTTCACTGAATGGTTCTTCCGCGGCTGTTACGGATGGTTCGTTTTTCCCGTCACTTTCCCCTTCCGTACTTTCTTCGAGCATGGGATTGTTTATAAGTTCCTGATTAATGTCCTGGGTAAGCTCAAGCAGGGGCAGTTGCAGCAGTTTGATAGATTGCTGAAGCTGAGGTGTGAGTATTAATTTCTGGCTGAGTTTCAGTTCGAGTCTCTGTTCTAATGCCATTATAATCTGAACTCCTCACCAAGGTAACTTTTCTTTACCAGATCATTGGAGATAAGATCGTCCGGCGCTCCATGCGCCAAAATTTGACCGTCACTTATTATATATGCCCTGTCGGTTATTGATAAGGTGTCACGGACATTATGGTCCGTAATTATCAGGCCGATTCCCTTATCGGTAAGCTGCCGGAAGGTTTTCTTTAATTCATTAACGGCAAGCGGATCTATTCCGGCAAATGGTTCGTCAAGAAGTATGAATACGGGGTCAATAGCTATGGCCCTTGCTATTTCTACTTTTCGGCGTTCTCCACCTGATAATTGATATCCGAACCTCTCGACTAAAGGCGTAAGGTTGAATTCTTCAATTATAGTTTTGAGTTTTTCCTGTGTGGCCTTTTTGTCAGAGTCTGCTATCTCAAGAACCGCCTTTATATTATCTTCAACATTTAATTTTCTGAAAATGGAGGCTTCCTGGGGCAGGTAACCGATCCCCTTTCTTGCCCTTTTGTACATTGGGGAACTATTCAGGTTTTCACTATCAAGATAAATTGCGCCCCCATCGGGAGTAATGAGTCCCAGTATAATATAAAATGTAGTAGTTTTCCCGGCCCCATTTGGTCCGAGAAGTCCGACAATTTCCCCTGAGTTGATGTTTAAGCTGATGTCGGAAACCACAGGCTTCCCGTTATAATTTTTTTTAAGTCCCGCTACTTCGAGAGAATGCATTATTTCAACTCCTGCGTGTTTTGCAATATTACACGGCTTTCTTCAATAACAGCGCGGTCGTCCTTTAAGTAAAAGGTTATTTTTTTCCCTGTGATCAAATTTTCTCCTTCAATCGCTTTGGGGTTTCCGGTGAAAACTATTTTTTCTTCGTCATTAAAATAGACCGCATCTTTTGAAAACATCGCCTTTCCCTTTTTATTGACTTTTACATTTCCAACCGCGTGTATTTTTTTTATCTTGCCTTTGGAATTGCCGTAAAAGACGGTCATCTTATCTGAATAAATCGTTATCCTGTCCGTTCTTGCGACTACCGAGCCGTCAAATGTGGCGGTGTTGTTTTTGCTGTCTGCCGTAAGAGTTTCAGAGGTTATGATTATAGGTCTTTTTTCTTCCTCTTTAGCAGGGGCTGAGGCAAATGCAGTTAAATGATATGCTGAAATTGACAAAACAATATTAACGATAAAAAATAGCCTTAACATTATTAACTATCCTTATTTGCTGTTGTTTCGTTTTTGCGATAAGACCTGCTCCTTCAATAAGAAAATTTTTACCGCTGAATTTAACATCATCTTCTGTTGTTATTAATTCATTCTTGCTGTTCCATTCCAGTGAATTTGTCGCTAATTTTGTATCTCTTATATTTAATTCCACAGTATTATTAAGCGTAATATTCCCCTTCTCGACCTCATATACACCTTTTTGACTCGTAAGGTAAATTTCAGGGGACTGCTTTACTTTCAGACCTAATGACTTAAGAAAAACCATTTTGTTCCCCGGTGGAAATATTGCTTTCCTGGCATAGAGCTCCCATTTGACTTTATTGTCCTGCTTATGGGTCAGAAGCATGTGTTCCATTGAGGATGTCTTTAAAGACGGGCTTAGCTTGATACCGCTTCCTTTGTAATTCACTATAAACAAAAAACCGATTATCAACGTTGCTGATAACCCCAGAAAAAATCTGCTTTTGTTTCTGACCATACATTTAAGTCTATCATAAGGTTGATGCCTTGTAAAGGCTCTGGCAAGGAAAATGCTATAGGAAATGAGAGGTGATTAATAATTTTAATGAGAGATTTAGATCGTAGACTAATTTATTTGGAAATACTAATATATACAGTCGTTTTTATAGTATATTCCTATTTTGGATATACAGTGAAAAAAATATTTCTTGACATTAGCTTTAATAAATGTTATCTATATATGTTTTGTTTAAAATCAGGTTGAAAAGTAGTTTTTATACTCCTATAAGTAAAATTTAATTGTCTTCTTTTTTAATGCATCTGGTATGAGGGAATATTAGAATGGGTAAAGCAGCTACATTCGAGAGAGGGATTCATCCGGGATATAAAAAGGAATTAGCATCGGGGAAATTCATCAATCTGGCAAAGCTTCCGGCAAGGATAGTGGTTCCGGTCAGCCAGCATATCGGGGCGCCGGCCAAACCTGAAGTAAATATTGGAGATGAAGTAAAGAGAGGGCAGGTTATAGGTTCGACAACGGGTTTTGTCTCTTCACCGGTCCATTCCTCAATATCGGGAAAGGTAATAGCAATAGCCGATTTTCCCACCTCGGTCGGCAAGATGGTGCAATCCATAGTCATAGAGGGTGACGGGAAGGATGAATCAGTATCATTTAAGGAAACCCCGGATTATGAGAACATTTCCGCCGATGATATCAGGAACATGATAAGGGACGCGGGAATAGTAGGTATGGGAGGCGCTGCGTTTCCTACCAATGTAAAACTTTCCCCGCCAAAAGAAAAAACGATAGACACGGTGATAATAAACGGTGCCGAATGTGAACCTTATCTGACCGCCGACCACCGGCTTATGGTAGAGCGTCCAAAGGAAGTTGTGGAAGGTTTGAAAATAATTATGAGGTCTCTCGGAGTAAACGAGGGACACATAGGTATTGAGGAAAACAAACCGGACGCCATTGAGGCGATGAAGTCCGCCGTATCCGGTGAATCGAATATTAAGGTCTGGCCCCTTGAAATAAAATATCCTCAGGGCGCTGAAAAGATGCTCATAAAAGCCGTCAAGGACAGGGAGGTTCCAAGCAAGGGGCTTCCCATGGATGTCGGCGCCGTGGTACAGAATGTCGGTACCGCGCTTGCGGTCTATGAAGCAGTCCGCTTTGGTAAGCCTCTGATAGAGAGGGTTGTGACTGTTACCGGCGCGGGAATAAAAGAGCCTGCGAATATGATGGTGCGGATAGGGACCCTTATGTCTGATGTTATTGAACAATGCGGTGGTCTCGTTGAGGGCGCCGTCAAGGTCATATCCGGAGGCCCCATGATGGGGTTTGCCCAATGGACACTTGATGTGCCGGTTGTAAAGGGCACATCCGGAATCCTGGTTCTGAGAGAAGACGAATACGTATCTTCTGACGAATATTCAGCATGTATACGGTGCGGGAGCTGTATTGATGTATGTCCAATGGGGCTTAATCCTTCAATTTTAAGTATTTACGCGGAAAAAGGTTTCTTTGAAGATGCAAAGCAAAACAATCTCTTTGACTGTTTTGAATGCGGCTCATGCGCGTTTGTTTGCCCTGCAAAGAGGCCCATGGTTCAGTTTATAAGGCTTGCCAAGTCTCAGGTCAAGCCATAATAAGATTTGAAATTTCAAATTTCAGATTTCGAATTGAATTTACAGAGAGGAATAAATGGCAACTGGAGCAAAGGCGCATGAATTAATAGTTTCCGTAAGTCCGCACGTCAGGGGTAAAGAGACGGTTGAACGTATCATGTGGACAGTCAATCTCTCCCTCCTTCCCGCTTTTGTAATGTCCGTATATTATTTTGGTCCACTGGCGGCGTATGTGACGGGCCTTTGTATTTTATCGGCTGTTCTTTCGGAGCATATTTATCAGGTCAGTCTTAAAAAGAAAACCACGATAGGTGACGGGAGCGCCTTTCTGACCGGGCTTCTTCTCGGGTTGAACCTCCCCCCCAGTGTACCGTTTTATATTCCGGTAATCGGTTCTTTTGTAGCAATTATTATTACAAAACTCCTCTTTGGAGGCATAGGGTATAATGTCTTTAATCCAGCCCTTATCGGCAGGGCGTTTCTGTTGATATCATTCCCCAAGCTTATGACCATATGGTCTGAGCCAACCGCGAAATTTATTGCATTGGACGCAAAGACTGCCGCGACGCCGTTAGGTATCTTAAAAGAAGAAGGACTGACAAAGCTCATGGAAGTTTTTGGTGATAAGGCTG
The DNA here is from genome assembly GCA_030598625.1 of Deferribacteres bacterium. Lineage (GTDB taxonomy): Bacteria > Nitrospirota > Thermodesulfovibrionia > UBA6902 > UBA6902 > JAUVPO01. The sequence continues at coordinate 8,178 of JAUVPO010000071.1, forward strand.
ATCTATATATAAGCCTGCTTATGGGAAGCAGAGCGGGCTCGCTCGGTGAGACCTCTGTGGTAGCGCTGTTAATTGGCGCAGCCCTGCTTTTATACAGGGGATACATAACATGGCATATCCCTTTTTCTTTCCTTGCAACCGTAGGGGTGATGGCATGGGCCCTGGGCGGCGAGAGCGGATTCTTCACAGGAGATCCTATTATACACCTACTCAGCGGCGGTCTTATACTCGGGGCATTTTTTATGGCAACGGACTACGTCACATGTCCTTCAATCAGAAAAGGGCAGATAATTTTCGGGGTCGGTTGTGGCGCGATTACCATGATGATAAGGCTGAAGGGCGGCTTCCCGGAAGGCGTGATGTTTGCAATATTGTTAATGAACTGCTTCGCGCCGTTGA
>JAUVPO010000037.1 GCA_030598625.1 Deferribacteres bacterium
CTTCTTCCGTTTCTTCTCGGGAGGTGGTATTAATTTATATATTGCTTCAAACACAACAGCAAAATGCTCATCGTATTTCTTTCCCAGCGATTTGATCTTTCGGGCCAGGGCAGTACTGGAAGCCGGCATTTTTCGAAGACGAATACAAGCCCGCACAACATGAATACTTGCTTCCACGGCAACAGCGCTGTTTAAGATATTTGCAAGCATAACCGCACCGTGTTCAGTAAAGGCATATGGCAAGTATGGAGAGTATTTAAGGTTCTTGAGATCGTCACAATTTGTGACCACCTGTTCTTTCTCATCTATTGTCAGTTGAAGCATGAAGTCGTCCGGGAAACGTCCGCGATTTCGTTTAACAGCTTGATTTAACACTTTTAGCGGACAGCGGGTAACTGATATTTTTATCAGGTAAACCTTCTTCAGAAGCAACTATTTTTCTTCGAGTGATTTATTGATGCGCTTCTCTGTCTTTTTGCGGTCTGTGATATCTTTAGCAATATGAACAGTGCCGATAATCTCTCTATTTTCATCAAATATAGGTGAGGTGGATACTTGCAGATAGATTCCCAATTTAGGTTCAAAAAATTCTTCTGTAAACGGTTCCTTAACCTTCATAGTCTGCTTATGAGGACATTCAGGCCAGGGTTCGTTTCTCTCATGTAGCACTTCATAGCATTTTTTACCAATAATCTCCTCTCTCTTTTTCTTAAGGAGATCACAAAAAGCCTTATTCACCCTAACAAGATTAAAATCCTTATCATGAATTGAGACCATGTCACTAATAGAGTCAAATGTTGCTTCCCATTCTTTTGCAACTTTTATTGTTTTTTCCTCTGCCATCTTGCGCTCGGTAATGTCATATGAAATAACCTGAACAGCATATATCTTCCCGCTGTCGTCTTTTAGAGGCTGATGATTTGATAAAAACCATCTTTCTTCTCCTGAGGGGATTTTTATCAAGTCTTCAATGTTATCAATGCCTTGTTTCGATCTCACAACTTTATGGATTCTCTTCACAATAATATCCTTTGCTTCAGGAATGATTTCGTATAGTGACTTTCCTTGTAACTCTTCAGGGCTTCTACCCAAGTTCTTAGCTCCTGCAATGTTAATAACCAAAATTTTACCGTTTAAATCGTAAACAGTTATTGGATTAATAAGGTTATTAAATAGCAATCGATATTTTTCTTCGCTTTTTTTCTGTACCTTTTCCACACTATGCTTATAAAGGGCCATTTCAATAGTATTAAACAAATCGCTATCTGTAATTGGTTTACTTAAATATCCAAATGGCTCTGTATCCTTTGCGCGTTCAGATAGCATATTATCTGTATAGGCGGATAGATAAATGACTGGAATATCATTTGTTAAGCGTATTTGTCTGGCAGCCTCAATTCCATCTATTTGACCCGCTAAAGCGATATCCATTAATAAAAGATCGGGTCTGATCTCCCGAGCTTTATCAATTGCATCTTCTCCCTTAGCCACTGTATCGGGAACATCATATCCCATGTGCTGCAACTGTAACTGTAAATTCATTGCTGTAATAGCTTCATCTTCAACAACCAATATCGTTGCTTTTTCCATTAAGTTCTTATCCTTATAAAAAATAGATTATTCTAAATCAATTATATCAAACTACTAAAGTAAGTCATAATCCAGGAATAAACAAGGAGGCCAGAAAAATCGCATTCATAAATATTGATTCTGTTGATTTCAGGAAGTTATTTTGTATTTTAAAGAATAATTCAAAAACTCAATAGAGAATACTCAACAATGTGCTGTATCGGAAAGTACTCAAAAGTAGTGATTGGCGTTTGAAATTACAATATCTCAATATTTAAGCCTGACACCAGCATATGAGTCCCCAGGCGTATGAGTTAGCTGGATGTGGAAGCAAGTGAGTGTCTACAAAAGCGGGGGAAGTCCAAGTCTCGTATCCCCCGGCGGATTAAAATTTGCTTGCCACGAAGTGTCGCCGAAGTTGACCGATGCGAAATTCACATAAATTGATATTAATACGTGTCAGTCATCATCAGAGGAGCAATAAGTATTAACTAAAAATGAATCCGCAGTTGACCACTCAGATTCCTGAAGATAAACATCATCCCTTGCCTTAACTTTCCAGGAATAATTACAAGGGTTGGGGATCGATCTCGCCCAGTTTGTACCTGAAACCCATCCTGAGCTATAAATGAACCCGTCACCACTATAAAGGCTTAGAGAATATTTAACAGGGTTTCCATAAGGGTTTGTGACTGTATTCCATTCCAGAGTAACCCATACTGTGGATCCTGTGACACTGTAATCAGGCTCTACTATTAGAGTAGGGGCAGGAACTGTTTTAGTCTCCACAGGCGGCTCTATCTCCTTTAGCTTTGCTTCTTCAGTATCTTCAGCGGTTTCTACCGCTATCTCTTTGACTTCTTTAACGGTTTCGGCAGCTTCTTCTTTAGTCTCTTCAGCGGTTTCTGCCACTTCTTCTTTGACTTCTTTAACGGTTTCTGCAGCCTCTTCTTTAATCTCTTCAGCGGTTTCTACTGCTTTTTCTTTAATCTCTGCCTTAGTTTCCGTAGCTTCCTCCTTGACTTCTCCTGCCTTTTCTTTTGCCTTCTGACACCCTGTGATTAGACTCAGAGAAAAAGCCAACATCAAGGAAAGGATTATAGCCCAAAGTTTTTTCGTCATATATTAAACTCCTCCTTTAATAAAGTTTGGTAAAGTGATAATCTTTCAGTTTCTTGATTACCGCTTTTCTCGGTTGGTTTTTCTTCACCGTATCCAGCTGCTTCTGCAGCTCTATAAATTTAAGATTATTTTCTTATTCCTGTTTAAAATTCCGCTCGTCCTTTATCACTACATCTGGTTTATCTTGTTCCGCTTTTTAATAGCTTCCTCTGCTGATGATACTCGTTCGCATATCTCATAACCCGAAAGTTTAAATATATGATACATGTCCATACTTGTAATTACTTCATCTTCAACTATCAAAATCTTTGCTTTATACATGAACCCTTATAGATTTTATTTACATTTCTCCGATTAATAAAAAGCAAGAGATATGCCAACACAATCTTATGGGTAAAATAATTGTGAAAAAACCATTAATTATACGATTGTGGAATGTTGCTTGTTACTAATTCTTGAGCAGCTACTTGGTAATCTCACCAGATGGGTCTGGCGATTTCACCAATACATGGCAACTTTAGAAATTTTAATTCATAAAACTTTGGACTGAAGACTTCATCGGGACATCAAAAACGGACAATGGCGATATTTACCTGAATAGCTCTTTTGCTGTTGATGGATCAATAGTTCTGCAATGATGCTGAAATTAACGACTACACCTATTTACCAATGAAATGTATGAGTCTGGAAATCGCTTATTATTGTTTGAAAGATGCAAAAAAAAGGCAGAGATAGTGCTGACCTTATTTGGGAGCTCCTACCAGCTCATTACCCTTGAATTTCCAACCTGCCTGTCTAAGGCTGGATACCGGGATAAAGCTGAACTTGCCTTCAATGTGCTTGCTTTGCTGCATAAGATAATCTATTAATTTTTGAGCGTGGGGGTTTGCGACATTCTTTCCTTCCCATGTTGTAAGGTTATAAACGCGGTACAATGGATAGTCAGTCGAAATGACGTGTGACCGCTCATACGGACTATATCCGTTAATTTTCAGGATTTTCACATTTCCTTTATCTTGATAATAACTGGTCATCCACAGGATTTCATAGCCGATCGCTCTTGGATTAATAGCAACTTGCAAAATCATATCCGGGATCGCCCCTACTTCGTAAAGAGAGGGACTGAAGAGATCTTCATTGTCAAGAAGCAAGCGCCAATGGCCCGGTCTTAATTTGCAATGCAGCCGTCCGATAGGCTGAATCAGCCGGTGTGTCTTTTTCAATCTATCTTCAGTAATCATATCCGCCCAGAGATAAATGTCCCCCATGAAAATTTTTCGGGCCTGATTAATGGTAATATTATCAATAGGGTTATCAGGATGGACGATTAATGCAATGGCAGCAATTCCTAACGTATGAAATTGCAACCCCGGCAGCCTGTCCGTTATCCCCGGCGGACAACAGAATCCGCCGATATCAACTGATTTACGTGTCAGTTCCCCGGCAGATAATCCACAGGTGCCACGATTTATATCAATTTTCAGATCGTATTCTTTAGCATATTTCTGCATTATCGGGAGGAAAGCAAGATACATCTGCTGATCAATGGTGACTACAAGGTCTGCATTATCCACTGAAGAATCATACTTGATGGACTGCTTTTTCCAACTATCCGACATCTCCTGGATTTGCGTTGCGTCGGTAAACGGAGAACCAGCCAGGCCTTTCAGTGGACTGTCTTCTGCATGAGCTTCGGTCACAAGTAGAATTACAAAAATCAGGGGGATTAGAGATGTCCTCCATAAAACTGCCTTATGAGAGATTATAAGTTCCATTCTGTATTCCGTTCTATTAAAATTTTATCAAGAAATATTTTCCCTGTCTATTTTTAATATGTAACGGGTAAATAAATTGAATTAATTATTATACATTTGAATTGCAGAATTAAAGAAGTAATATTATCCTATTTACATCCATTTAAAATTATAAATATTTTTGAGATTTATAAATTATTTAAATTTGAATAGTTACGCAAACAGGAGGGCGAATGTTAACATTGGAACCATTTCATCCGGACATGATTGAGAATATATGATACTTATCTATCCCCCGGCAGCGAAGCCCTGTGAGCCTCCGGCCGGTTTGGCAAAACTCGCGGGCGCGCTTGGCCGGCATGGAATAAGCCACCGCGTGCTGGACGCAAACCTGGAGGCGCTTCTTTATATTATAGACAACCATGATACACTGTCTGGTCCCTCATCCGACAGATGGACCGGCCGCGCCTTCCGCAACCTGTCAAAAAACTGTTCTTCGCTAAGAGACAGGCACACCTATAACAATATCGATCGGTACAAACGCGCTGTCATTGACCTGAACCGCGCTGTTGGAAAATCCTCCGGCAACAGGGCAATGCCCGGACTTGCGAATTACCGGCACCGCGACTTTTCCCCCTTGAAAAGCGCTGACCTTATCCGGGCCGCTGAAAGACCTGAGGCCAGTCCTTTTTATACATATTTCTCAAACCGGCTGACAGGGCTTATAAAAAAAGGCCGCTTCTCTGTGGCCGGGTTTTCCTTGAATTATTTAAGCCAGGCATTATGCACGTTTGCAATGATCGGCTTTATACGGCGGACCTTCCCTATGATGACCGTGGTTCTCGGCGGAGGACTTGTTAGCTCATGGATGAAAAATCCTGAATGGCAAAATCCTTTTAAGGGGCTTATTGACCGGCTTATTGCCGGCCCGGGCGAACAGCATCTGCTTTCAATTATGGGGATTGATAAAGCTGGAGAGAAACATTACATGCCGGCTTATGAGGTAATGCCATTGAATGATTACCTTGCGCCGGGGCGGGTCCTTCCATACAGCGCTTCCAGCGGATGCTACTGGAACCAATGTTCTTTCTGTCCTGAAAAGGCGGAAAACAATCCATACGTTCCAGCGCCGGTTGACAGCGTGATGGATGATCTTGATACCCTCATCGCAAAGACACGGCCCGCCCTTGTCCATTTACTGGACAACGCCGTCAGCCCCGCGCTTTTAAAGAGACTTGCCATCAATCAATTAGGGGTCCCCTGGTATGGCTTTGCCCGGATCAGCGGCCTTTTGACGGACATCGACTTTTGCATTGCCCTTAAGAATTCAGGATGTGTAATGCTTAAGCTCGGGCTGGAATCCGGGGACCAGGGAGTGCTCGACCGGATGCAAAAAGGGATTGACCTTGAGACAGCATCTCTGGTTTTAAAGACATTGAAAAAGGCGGGGATCGCCGCTTATGTCTATCTCCTTTTCGGCACGCCGCCGGAGACATTGTCCAAGGCCCGCAACACCCTTGAGTTTGTTGTCAGGCATAAAGATGAAATCGGTTTCTTAAACCTCGCTCTGTTTAACATGCCTGTCTGCGGGCCTGAGACATCTGAATTTGAGACCATGAGTTTTTATGAAGGAGACCTGTCCCTCTATACTGATTTCAGGCACCCCAATGGATGGGGCAGGAGACAGGTCAGGCGTTTTCTTGACAATGAATTCAAAAAGCGCCCCGCTGTGTCGGAGATACTGAAAAAAGACCCTCCCATTTTCACATCCAACCATGCCCCGTTTTTTGTGATGCAGAAGGATGGACCATAAATAATCGAAATGTTTGCTAAATCCAGTCGTTCAGCATTAATCAGAAGCCGTCACCATACACCGTAAAAGGGACGTTCCTGCTTCCCAGATTTGTACAGCTCTATGCTTGCATCTGAGCCGTTATAGGCAAGGATACTGGTTTCCTCAACTGACATGATTGTAATCTGCGGGATGGGGCATGCCATGACATGCACAGCTTTTTAAGCTGTGCCAAGATGCCCCGCGGCTTGCCGCGGGGCGTTTCACTGCATATTTGACTCCGGGCCTGCCTATCCTTTCAAACTACCGGTTCTCTGAAATTAGAAATTATACCGTGCTCCAACCATGAAGTTGTGAGAACTATAATCTGAAACGCTAAAATCAAATGAGGTTAACCCTGGAATTGCGATGGGCCCTGTCCAGAAATATCTATACCCGACGTCTATAATAACTTTCGGATTTACGTAGATACCAATGCCAACAGACAACTGTACTGCAGGGGCCGAGTCACTTTCATCATCAATCAGTTTTAGCTCGGGGATTGCCCAAACTATAAATGTTTGCTCGGGGATTTTCAAATCTATGGATATCCAGGAATACCCTGCTCCTGCACCAAGGTAAGGAGAGATCATTTCAGAGACTTTTATGTCATAGTAAGCATTGAGCAATAAACTCGTTACTGTTATTTCGCCAGTCGCTGGGACGCTGAAACTTAATGGACTATCAAGGCCAACTTCATTAAAATCGTTATTTCGGTAAACTAACTCGCCCTCAATCCGGTACTTGGAAAAACTATATCCAACAGTGCCTCCTATCATCAATCCTGTGTCTAGTTCAGCTGTGCCTTTAGCAATGGCAAGTGTCGAAACAGTGTGGACAAAATCTGATGATGAAGGAACAGCGAGACCGCCCTCAAGCCCGATATAATAACCGTCTGCAAAAACAGGCACAGAAAAAAGCGTTACGAGAAAGAGAACAGCGAAAAACAATCCTTTAATTTTCATACATCCTCCTTATTTTTAATACCCCACAGTCTCTGCTGAGGGAATTTTCATTATGAAGCCCGTTAAATCCAATACTTACTGAACCACCTCTCATTTCAGTAATTGTTACATAGGATTTCTTTCCTTTTACTCTATCCTCCTTTCCTCAAATTCCGGGTTTTCCTTCACGCGTGGTTTCCGGCTTTTGCGCGATCCCCGTCAGACCCCAGTGCTCTCGGGCAGCTGCCAGCGTGAAAGCAGGAGAGCGGAAGACACCACTTGTCCCCTGTACTGCAAATCGGAACTCCGAAGAACGGAACAGGGAATCGTCATCTCTATCGCCAGGCGGCATCCAGATCGTGAGCCAGCGGCTATCTCCGAGAAACGATGCGACAACAACCGTGACGAAGTCGACCCCCTCGTCGGTCTCCGGCACGCCATTAATCTCAAGGGGAACCCAGTCCCCCTCTTTCTTCACCTCGATCGCAACAGACGGCATCACCACCGCCGATTCATCGGGATTATCGGGCCACACCGGGTTTCTGTCGATCCAAATGAACCGAGGATAGTCTGGAACGGGCATGCCGTGCCCTTCGCCCATGAGCACATTCGCCAGTGTGTAGTAGGTCGATATGAGCCGGTCACGATGGGAGAGCAGGTCGAACTGCCCGACACCGAAGTCTTCACCCGGACCAGTAGAGTAGCGATAACGCCGCTGCTTTTTGCGAAGGTCGTGCCGGTCGAGGTTTTTTGCCAGGACTGCGAGGTCATCCCGGATACGGGTGCCGGCCCCGGGACCGTACATCATAGAGGAACCCTCGTAGTGCTGGAGTGCGTACTCCTCCTCCGTGCTGAAATAAGACATGTATTCATTGGCAAGCCCCACGAGCAGCACGTGCTCGGCGGCGGGCACCTCTTCGCGAATGGCAGCTGCGATGCGCTGCCCCATCATGGTTGTAAACTCCCCTGGCAAGGTACCAAGCACGAGTGGGCCAATCCGGTAAACACCGAGAGGGACACTCTGCGGGGGTTTCAGGACGTGCCTGAAAGCGGACAGCAGTAGGGAGCGGACCATCTCCGAGTTGACATCATCCTGGAGGGGGTGGCGCTTCGGCCCCTGCCCTTCCATCTGCTTTTCAGGATCCTCCTGCGTCATGCCCTCATGGAAGCCAGCGTCGCAGAGAAATGTCCAGTCTGCCTCGGCTCCGCAGAGGGTCGAGGCACCGGACATCGGGCTGGCCAGTTCCGAAAGCCGCGACTCCCCGAAACTGAAGGCAATCCGGCCCGTCGCTTCCTGTCCCGGTGCGTCGAGGAGCTGCAGGATACCTTCTGCCAGCATGGCGCCGAGCGTCAGCGTCTCATTTCTATCCCTCTGCCGCCAGTTGGCGGCAACGTCTCCCTCCGCGCCATTGAAAATGGCCACAACCGGATACCGGGAACCAGAAGACCCGGCGGCAAGTGATTGCTCCACATGGGCAGCGGCAACACCGAAGATGTCGCTGCTGTAGACCTCCGTTGTCGTGTTCATCACCGTGGGATGAACCGCATAGAACGCAACAGCCGCCAGTGTTTCACGGGTCTTACCAGTGGTTTCAGCGCGAATGACCCTGAGGGTCGGATCAACAGCCCGGTAAGCGTCCTCGTCCCCCACGGGGAAGGGTGTGGCACGGATCGGGAAGTGCCGATTTGTTTTGATCAGTTCCAGCGCATCGGGCCCATTTGTCAGAAACGCCTCGATGCTCCGGTTGCGGGACACCCCGAACAGGGGCGTTTCGGCATACCGAAGAACGGCGGGCCGCCGGTTCCCCCATGCCTCAGCGATTGCATCTGCAATCCGATGGGCCAGGAAATCAAAGAGCCTGCGGTCAAAGCCGCTCTGCTGTGACGCTAATTCGTTATAAAGGAAGGTCGACGAAAAGTTCCCGGGCCCATTGTGCGTGTGGGTGGCCGCGAGTATGATCTGTTCCCGTGCCAGTTGCCGGATCCCGCGGCTCCCTGCCACCAGTTCTGCCACCCGGTCAGCGAGACCGGCGGGCATTGCCCAGAGGTCGGCAGAAACCATTGCAAGGCTTCGCCCCTCAGCATCCTCGAAACATACCGCTCTGGCGTGAAGCCGCGTCCAGACCCCCCGGGAAATTCTACCTGCTGCCGCATACCCGCCCATGGAATATCCCGGTATCGGTGTGATGTCCACCTTTGCGGCACCAACTCTAAACTCTCCGCTCGCAGCAGGCTGCACGGGTGCGGGAAGAGTACCGGCTATTCCTCCGCATCCCATAAGTATCGCCAGAGATATGGTGCAAACGAGAGTTCTCCATGATTCCATCATCAATCCTCCCTTTCCACTTCTCCAAAAAACAAAAAAAATGACAAGCATATACTGTATGTTCTTACTAAAATGCATCCTTATTTCAGTTCTCCCAACAGCCGCTGAAATTCTTTGGACGTTTTTAATATGCGGTGCGCTGCACCTCGCAGAGCGTCTACGCTTTCAGCAGGCAGGGTAAATGACGTCGGTAAACTTTTCAAATATGTTCGTTCTGATTCATCGGGGAGGGCATCGAAATCAACTTCGACCAGATAGAACTCGATGTCATCGCAGGAATCTGAATGGTCCTTGAAATCTGGATCATTACATCTGCCAGAACGGATATCCTCAGCCCATAGTTTGAAATTAAGTTTTAACAGTTCAAGTGTTTCAATGCTATACCTGCTCAGTGACGTGGTGGTTACGGACCTCAAAACACTGAGAGGCCCTGGAGGGTTTTCACTCATATCAGGGCTCATATCCACTTCTGTCTCGGCATTGACAACAACAAAGACGACTTTATGAGTATTTTCCATACCCGTATTTTTCAACGAATTCCAGGCATCCCCAAGCTCAATGATTCTATCGATTACTACCCTAAAGCCGAGATTATCCGCGATCCCGCCGTCTAGCAGATGGACATAACGCTTCCTCGAGATATCCAGGTAAGGCATTGTATGAACTGCCTGATAGTATCGCCGCGGTGAAATATCACGTTCTTTTAAAGCATCACGTATCCAGTCCGGCGCGTAACCGCATTTGCCAGCATAATTACGAAGTGTTATCGGACTCAAGACAACGGGTACCGCAGATGAGGCAGCGACCGCCCGGGCAACAGGGAAGCCAGATAAGTCCGAGCAGATGAGATCAAACATTTCCTGTTCGAATGGGAACGTTACCCCCTCCGTCATATCAGTGGCATTGATGATGATAGCGGGGCCTTCCTGCGAAGCAATATCCCCAAATGTACCGCCTTCAAAAACATATTTGTCATAGTACTCGGCTGCCATATCATTATTGGCGAAATTGGGCGAGAAAAGACGAAACCAATTGTGAAGGAAAAAGAACTGCCTAATGATGAGAGCGCCCTGGATGTCTTTCTTCAAAAAATAGCTTTCAAAGTCTTTGAAGATCCTGTCGCCAAACAGGCCGTAATATGCAGCAGTGAAACTGCCGCCTGACACCGCCGAGATAATATCCACTTCATCGATCATTCTCCTCTTCCGGCTATTTATGTTAACCTCGGTTCTCGCAAGCTCTTCCAGCACTCCATATGAAAAAGCGGCTGCCCGCGTACCCCCTCCTGAAAAGCTCAGAATCAGAAGGAGATTCCCGGAGTTTCCAGGGACACCCATTTTTTTCAGCCGGTACCCGGTCTCAGGGGAATAATGTTCGAGAGGCGGATTAACAGGATAATGAGCACAGTTAACTGCGAACGGAACAGCAAGAAGGACGGCGAAAAAGAGGGAGAAATTATATTTTTGGTGCAAGATAAGGCCCTCAATAATGCCTGGAATGAGAGAGAATAGCCGGACACAGAAAAAGTATCTCCTGTCTTGACCTCACTTCCAGAATCTTATTAAATCAGAAAGTAAGAAAAAAACCGAATATCCCACGGTTCATCCTTTGGTAGCTCGGCCATCTTACCAATTTTTTAAGAACCTCCGCTTTCCGTCCCTTCTAGGGGAGAGGTTGGCTTTATAAGGTTACCTACTATTTATAATTAAAATATCACACAATGCATCGTCATTCTAATTAGAAATTTTATTATAATTATAATTTATTCTTATATTTATGTTTAGCTTTGAATCACGATATAAATTAAGTATTACCAGTTGAAGCGTTGAATCGAAATGTTTGCTAAATCCAGTCGTTCAGCATCACACCGAATCCGACCCGGTGTGCTGTATCATTGTAGTCAATGAGACTTTCCCCGTAACCATTGAAGTACTGCACGTATCC
>JAUVPO010000187.1 GCA_030598625.1 Deferribacteres bacterium
AGTCGTTTTATGCTGATTTTTTTGAAGGATTCAGGACTGTTGTGCTATAGGCAAATGTCCTACAAAAAGACAGACAAAAAGTGGCCGGCAGTTGTCACAAATAATGCATTTTTAGATTGAGAAATACCACGGGAAGGGAGCACAAAGATCAGAGATCAATACGCATCAAACACAAAATTAATTTTCTAATTTATTATGTATTGCATAATAGGTCAATTGAGCGTTGTTTTTCATTTTCATTTTTTCCAGAATTCGCGCCCGATAGGTGCTGATAGTTTTAACGCTCAAAGACAGTTCCCCGGCAATTTCCTTAACGGTTTTTCCTGAGGCAATATTGCGCATGACCTCAAATTCACGATCGGACAGAATCTCGTGAAGTGGTTTCTCGGACATGACATCTAAATGAGAAGCAATCGTTTCAGCGAGGGAAGCGCTGACATACTTTTTGCCTGCTGATATCTTCCGTATAGCCTTAACCAATTCATTGGGGGTGCTCTCCTTTGTCAAATATCCGGAGGCGCCCGCCTTTAGCGCGCGGATCGCATACTGTTCTTCGGGATGCATGCTCAGAATTAAAATTTTCAGGTCAGGCCGGTTGCTTTTTAACTGTTTTAATATATCCAGCCCGCTGCTGCCCGGCATGGAGATGTCCAACAGGACCATGTCATAATTGTCGTCCCAGATTTTTTGCAGTACTTCCTGTCCATTCCTCGCTTCATCACTTGAAACCTTTCCAGGCATTTCCTCAAGAATTTGCTTAAGTCCTTTACGAACAATCGCATGATCGTCTGCTATTAATATTTTTATCATGAATTTTATCCCTGCATATTTTCTCAGGCATATGCGCAAGCCTGCAAGGCGCTAAAACAGGTATCCTTCTTTTAGTTTTTGGGATTGATCGCTCCTGCGTTTTTTCCTTAATTTGTCAAGAGGCATACTTATTGTTACGGTAGTTTGTTTATCTTTTACACCGTAAAAATTAATCCTGGCTCCCAGGAGATGGGCGCGCTCCTGCATGCCGATAAGTCCAAAGGATTTGGGATTGGATATCCGTTCCTCCGTAATCCCTATGCCGTTGTCCCTGACTTCCATAATTAATGTGCCGGCGGTCTCTTTCAGGCTTGCCTTAACTGTAGTTGCTTTTGAATGACGAACGACGTTCGTCAGAGTTTCCTGGAATATCCGGAAAATCATTGTAGCGCTATCCTGATTTAAATTGATAGCATGTGCGTTAAAAGTGATTTCACAGGTAATCCCCGTCCTCTCCTGGAATTCTTTTGCCTGCCATTCCATTGCCGCTTGAAGTCCGAGGTCGTCAAGTAACATCGGTCTCAATTCCGAAGAGATCCTTCTCACCGAGTAAATTGTCATGTCTATAAGATCTGACATTAATTTTGTCTTCTCATGGAGTGGCTTCTGATCTGCGGGAAGTTTTTTGTTTAACCAGACCAGGTCCATTTTCAAAGCTGTCAATGCCTGGGCCAATTCATCGTGGATCTCACGGGCTATGTGCTTCCTTTCTTCCTCTCTTACAGAGTGCAAGTGCGCGGTAAGGTTGCGTAATTTTTCGCGTGAATTTTTGAGCTGTTCCTCTGCCCGTTTCCGTTCGGTAATATCTCTGACAATGTGGATTACACCTGTTATCCGGTTCTTGCCGTCCAACCGGGGCATGGCCCTTACTTCAATATTCTTGTTTAAGTGAGGTTCAAACTGTTCAACAACAGCGGGTATTCCTGTTTTAACACAGTCACAACTTGGACACTCCGCGGGCGGGGATTCGGTCCCGTGGAAATACTTGAAGCATTTTATGGATTTATTAATATTTAAGTCAGGCAGGTGAAGTTTTTCCCTGGCTGACTTATTTGCATGTATTATATTGAAATCCTTGTCATGTATGGTGATCATATCAGTGATGGTATCGAAAATTCCCACCCAGTATTTCGGGGGAGGGTCTCCCGACACTATTTTCTTTTTTCCAGTTCCACGGCAAACGTTAGGAAGCATGGCCTTTCCCATAGATATTCCAATAATGCATCAATTAAAATTAAGGCTGAGCCGGTCTTATATCTTTATGCCATATCAATTTTTAAAGACCTGGTAATTTTCGACTCTTCCTTATTGAAACCTTTCTTTACCGGGATAGCAGGCAACTTTTCTATATGCTTGAGACATTAATTATTAAAAAGTAAAGACCGGGATCCCTTCTTTCCTTATAGAAATCTATCACTAAATAGATTTGTTGTCAATTAAAAAATAATTCTTGAAAGATAATTCCCTGTCTCATGATGTTCATTGCAGAATATATTTGATCTTGAGTTATAATCTCCTTATGGACATTAACATTAAAAAGAAATTGCGGCATGTCCCTTCGTCTCCCGGGATTTATATTTTTAAAGACTACCAAAAGCGGGCCATTTATGTTGGAAAAGCCAAAAATCTCAGAAACAGATTAAGATCTCATTTCCGGAAATCGCCTTCCCTGGATGCGAGAAAAACAAGAATGGTAAAAGAGATCAGGGACTTTGAATATGTAGTGACAAAAAATGAGCTTGAGGCGCTTATACTCGAGGCAAATTTTATAAAAAAGGTGAAGCCCCGGTATAACATAATTCTCAGGGATGATAAAAACTATCCCTGCCTGAGATTAACGATAAATGAAGAATGGCCGAGGCTTGAAGTAGTTAGAAGGCTTAAAAAAGACGGCTCTTTGTATTTCGGGCCATACGTTCCGGCCCGCACCATGCAGGAAATGTTGAAATTTATCCGGCGCAATTTTCCCATTAGATTATTCAGGCATAACCTTGAAAAACCCTTCAGGCCATGTGTGCAGTATCAGATGAAAAGGTGTCTTGCTCCATGTTCGGAGTCTTTAAGGAAGCCGTCAGACAGAGATAGATATCGGGAGACAGTCGATGAAGTAAGATCGTTTATTCAGGGAGAAAGGAAGGGACTGCTTTCAGTTCTTAAAAAGCGTATGCAATGGTTCTCAGATCAAATGAATTTTGAGGAAGCAGCAAAAATCAGGGACAGGCTGAAGGTCCTTGAAAAGGCATGGGAGGCGCAAAGGGTAATAGCGCCTGAACTCGGAGATATGGATGTTATCGGTCTTTACAGGAAAAACAGGGAAGCCACGGTGTTTATGCTTTTTATAAGAAACGGCATGGTTGTCGGCCAGAAAGACTTTTTCCTTAAAAAGCTTGAAGATGTTGAAGATAAAGAGATGGTTTTGAGTTTCATAGAGCAATTCTACTCAAAGGAGATACCCCTGCCTCCAAAGATTATCATACCGGTCAAAGCGGAACTGACAATACAGAAAGAATGGCTGAGCAGGCGTAGAGGACAGGTTGTCAAGTTCATTTATCCGGAGAGGGGTCTTAAAGCCAAAGCGCTTAAGATGGCCGGTGATAATGCATTCTATTCGTTCAGCAAATATAAAGGGGAAAGGATTGATGAAACGCTTCTGAAAATAAAAAGTCTCCTTAATCTTGGTATGGTTCCGGAGAGGATCGGCGCTATTGATGTATCAAACATTTCCGGTTCAGAGGCAGTAGGGGCGCTTGTTATATATGAAGCGGGAAATTTTATTAAAGATGACTACAGGCTTTTTAAGATAAAAACAGTCAAAGGAATTAATGATTTTGCTATGATAGGGGAAGTAGTCGGCAGATATATGCAAAAGATTTCGGATAACAAAAGCAGGTTGCCGCAGTTAATCCTTGTTGATGGAGGGAAGGGACAGCTGTTGTCCGCGCAGAGAGCAGTAAAACCATTCAACCTCCCTGTTGAAATAGCGGCAATTGCAAAGGCGGGGGATGGGGTTGGCAGTGTCAGATCGGCTATTCGTGGTGAACTCGACAGAATTTACCTGCCCGGGGAAAAAGAACCTGTATATCTGGAGCCTTTTAAGGCGTCGACACACTTACTTCAAAAGATACGCGATGAGGTTCACCGCCTTGCAGTAAACTATCACAAAAAACTTCGCTCAAGAAGAACTCTTGAATCACCGCTTGAGAAAATTAAAGGCATTGGAAAAACAAGGAGACTTTTGCTCTTAAAGCACTTTGGCGGCATTGACGCGATCAGGAAGGCGTCATTGGATGAAATCGCTTCTTTAAAGGGGATGAACAGAAAGGTGGCTGGTGACTTAAAAAAGTTGTTATAGGGTTTAAGGACAGCCCCTAAATTAAAATGATTAATGAAAAGAGCATAAAAAAATATATTAAGAAGCTTTTTGTGAAAGAGGTACACCGGTTTGATATAAAAAAACTCGGCGAA
>JAUVPO010000106.1 GCA_030598625.1 Deferribacteres bacterium
ACACATTTATCATTATTTTATTCGAGTAAAATAAGGAAGACAACTATATACAAATATTATCACTAAATGGATGTTTTAGCAATAATATAATTTATATTAGATATAAATTATATTAATATCTTACATGATATATAAAAGACAAAATTTCTTTATAATATCTGAAGTAAGCGGTTTTTACATCAAATAATATATAATGCAAGTTGAAAAGTCCATAAATATTATGGGGTTATCTGTTATGCGGCATCCTGAATGGATAAAGGTTAAGACAACGGAGACACACAAAACCCGGAAAATCCTTAGACGTCATGGAGTATCCACTGTTTGTGAAGAGGCGAAGTGTCCTAACCAGGGAAGGTGTTTTTCACAGAGTATGGCAACGTTTATGATACTCGGTGACAGATGTACGAGAAACTGTTCATTTTGTGCTGTTGAATCTTCTATGCCATTGCCCCCCGATCCCGGTGAACCGGAAAAAATAGCTGAAGCGTCATTGGCGCTCGGACTCAAATTTGCGGTTATTACATCTGTTACAAGGGATGACCTGCCTGACGGCGGGGCAGGGCAGTTTGCTGAAACTATCCGGGCTGTGAGGAATAGAATAAATGGAATTAAATTAGAGGTTTTGACCCCTGATTTTAAAGGAAATACTGAAGCAATAAAGACTGTTCTTAATGTCGGACCCGACGTATTTAATCACAATATTGAAACTGTTCCGAGACTTTATCCAAAGGTTAGACAGGGAGCGGATTATAATACGTCGATTAATATATTAAGAACGGCAAAAGCTCTTTATCCTGATATAAAGATTAAATCAGGCATTATGGTCGGGCTTGGCGAAACAGAACCGGAGGTGCTATCTGTCCTGGAGGACATAAGAAAAACAGGCTGTGATTTCTTAACGATTGGCCAATATCTGAGACCGCGAAGAAAAAACATACCGGTTGTTGAATATATTAGTCCGGAAATTTTTAAACGATACAGGATCAAAGGACTTGAAATGGGTTTTAAGGCAGTTGCTTCATCGCCGTTAACGAGGAGTTCAATGAATGCAGGGGAGATGTTCAATGATAATAGTTAGAAAAAATCTGTAAAATATGTAATAATTGGCTGTTGTATTTTTAGAGGAGATAATATGTATGAATTTAAAAGGGTAAAAAGGCTGCCTCCATATGTGTTCGCTATTGTAAACAAGCTTAAAATGGAGGCAAGGAGAAAGGGTGAGGATATTATTGACCTTGGAATGGGCAACCCCGACCTGCCGACGCCGGGACATATTGTGGACAAACTTGTAGAAGCGGTAAAAAATCCGCGAAACCACAGGTATTCCGCGTCAAGAGGCATAACACAATTAAGGCTTGCAATATGCGAATGGTACAAGAGGCGGTTTGATGTGGATCTTGATCATGATACGGAAGCAGTCATTTCAATCGGATCAAAAGAGGGATTGTCACATCTTGCTTATGCAATGGTTGAGCCGGGTGACCTTATATTAACTCCCGCTCCAGCCTATCCCATTCACCCTTACAGTTTTATCCTTGCGGGAGGAGATGTGAGGAGTATCCCCGTACAAAAGGACGCGAATTTTTTTGAAACCATGGAGAACGAATTTAAGGCGGCATGGCCGAGGCCCAAGGTGTTGCTGATAAATTTTCCGCACAACCCGACTACCACATGTACTGACCTTGCGTTTTTTCAAAAGGTTGTAGATTTTGCAAAAGAGAATGACATTATAGTGATCCATGATTTTGCTTATGCCGATCTTACTTTTGATGGTTACAAAGCACCGAGTTTTTTGCAGGCAGCGGGAGCAAAAGACGTCGGCGTGGAATTTTTTTCGCTCACAAAGAGTTATTCCATGGCAGGCTGGAGGGTAGGTTTCTGCTGTGGCAACAGAGAACTCGTCGGCGCTCTTACGACTATTAAGAGTTATCTTGATTATGGCATGTTCCAGCCGATCCAGATTGCAAGCATCATAGCTTTAAGAGGACCGCAGGATTGTGTTAAAGAAATTGTGTCGACTTATGAAAGCAGAAGGAATGTCCTGATTCACGGGCTCAAAAACGCCGGATGGGAAGTAGAGCCTCCTATGGCAACGATGTTTGTCTGGGCCGATATCCCGGAGCCGTTTAAAAAAATGGGGTCGCTTGAGTTCACAAAATTTCTACTGAAGACCGCGGGAGTGGCTGTCTCTCCCGGAATCGGATTCGGTCCGGCAGGTGAAGGTTTTGTCCGTTTCGCGCTGGTTGAAAATGAACACAGGATCCGGCAGGCTGCGAGGGGAATTAAGAAGGCTTTGAACAAATAATGTCAAATTTATCCGCGCAATTTCATGGAAAATTTCCGGAGACAGACGTTTTAGCAGGATATCGTTAATTTTACCCTCCCAACTCTTGAATAAATCAAACTATTTAGAGCATAATACCTGTCTAAGAAAAAATCTGAAAAATTTCATCATTTTTGATTCTTAAGGAGAAAAATTGAAAAAGGACGCTGTGTATGTCGGTATTATCGGCTTTGGTACGGTAGGCACCGGAACAGCGAATATCCTTTTAAAAAAGCGGAAGGATCTTGAAAGAAGGCTGGGGTTCCCGCTGGTTTTAAAACGCATTGCCGACATTGACACAAAAAGGGACAGGGGGATCAGGCTTCCGAAAGGAGTTCTTGTTAAGGACTTCAGGACCATATTGAATGATCCTGAAATTGATATAGTAGTTGAGCTTGTCGGAGGAATATCCCATGCAAGAGAGATTATCCTTGAAGCGCTCAAAAATGGAAAGCATGTTGTGACTGCCAATAAGGCGCTTCTTGCGGAAGCCGGCCGGGAGATATTTAAGGCCGCAAGGAAAAACAGAATGGACGTTGGGTTTGAGGCATCGGTTGCCGGCAGTATACCGATAATAAAGGTTGTAAGAGAGTCTCTCATAGGAAATAAAATCAATAACATATATGGAATTATTAATGGGACGTCTAATTACATCCTGACGAAAATGACCGAAGAACACATTGATTTCAAATCGGCTTTGCAGGAGGCGCAGGACCTCGGATATGCTGAGGCAGACCCCACGTTTGATATTGAGGGGGTTGATTCCGCTCATAAGCTTGCAATTCTTGCGTCACTTTCATTCGGTATTCCGCTTTCTCTAAAAAAGGTATACACTGAAGGCATAACCGGGATAACGCCGCTGGACATACAGTTTGCATCAGAGTTCGGCTATAAGATAAAATTACTTGCAATCGCAAAAAGGGCAGGCAAGGATATTGAATTAAGAGTTCATCCGACAATGCTGCCAGGCGACTATCTTATTTCAGGTGTTAAGGGCGTTTTTAACGCGATTTATATTGAAGGCGATGCAACGGGTCCCGCGCTTTATTACGGCAAGGGCGCCGGCGCGATGCCCACCGGAAGCGCGGTTGTCAGCGACATTGCCGATATAGCGAGAAACATTAAGACCGGCGCTGTTGACAGAATCCATGATGTTGACATGCCTGAAAATCCTGAATTGAGGATTAAAAAAATGGAGGAGATACAAACCAGTTATTATCTCCGTTTTTCAGCCATTGACAAGCCCGGTGTTTTATCCAGGATTTCCGGTGTCCTCGGCAGTCATGACATAAGCATCAAGTCAATGATACAGAAGAGAAGAAAGAGGGAAAAGGCGGTGCCTGTAGTGATGATGACACATGAAGCAAAGGAAAGGGATATTGTTCAGGCATTGAGGCAGATTGATCGACTCTCGGTTGTATCCGGAAAGACCGTTTATCTTAGGGTCGAAGGAGGAGAGAAATAAGATGCAGGATATAAAGGTTGATAAAAAGCTGGACATAAGGGGTGAAGTTTGCCCTTATACTCTGGTAAAGTCTAAACTCGGGATCGAGAGCATAGAGTTAGGGCAAACCATGGAGATTATACTTGATTATCCGGAGGCTGCCGACAGTATTCCAAAGGCAATGCTTAATTACGGGCATTCGGTCCTTAAGACGGAAAAAATAAATTCGAAAGAATGGGTCATCCTGGTAAGAAAAGAGGTCGAAGACTGATGGAATTTACAGAGGAACAGCTTAAAAGATACAGCAGGCATATAATACTTCCTGAAGTAGGAGGCAAGGGGCAGAAGAAAATCTCTGAGGCAAAGGTGCTGATAATCGGCGCAGGGGGACTGGGCTGTCCTGTAGGATACTATCTCGCGGCGGCTGGAGTAGGCACTATTGCGCTCGTTGATAACGATAATGTCGAGTTGAGCAACCTGCAAAGACAGATCGCTCACAGTGTAAAGACAATTGATGTAAACAAGGCTGAATCAGCTAAACAGACCTTTGAAGCATTGAATCCCGATGTCAATGTAATTGCCGTTAATGAAAGGATAGGCAGTAAAAATATCCTTGGCTTGATAAGAGATTATGACATTATTGTTGACGGGACTGATAATTTTCCTACAAGATATCTCATTAATGACGCATGTGTAATGCTTAAAAAACCTCTTGTCAGCGGCGCTATTCTCAGATTTGAAGGACAGGTTACAACCATAATGCCGGGTGAAGGACCGTGTTATCGCTGTCTTTTTGAAGAACCGCCTCCGCCAGGGCTTGTTCCTTCGTGCCAGGAGGCAGGCGTACTTGGTGTTTTGCCGGGTGTTATCGGCGCCCTTCAGGCGACAGAGGTGCTTAAGTTGATCATTGGAAAAGGAAAACCCTTGAAAGGCAACTTATTAATATATGATGCCCTCGGGGTAAATTTCAGGAAAGTCAGGATACCTAAAAATGATAACTGTCCGGTTTGCGGCAAGGATCCTAAGATCAAGGATTTGACGGATCTTCCGGAAGAATATTGTTCGATTTAAGAAATAGTTAATAGCTTTAGTATTTATGGAGGCGGATTAATAAATGGGTTTTGTAAAAGGACTTAAATGCAGGGAATGCGGAAGAGAGTATGCTATTGACCCGATATATGTATGCGAGTTCTGTTTCGGCCCGTTGGAAGTTGTTTATGATTACGACGGAATCAAAAAGGTTTTGACGCGGGAGATGATTCTGTCAAGGCCGCAGACTTTATGGCGCTACAGGGAATTATTACCGATTGACGGGGAGCCTACCAGCGGTCTCCATTCAGGCTTTACGCCGCTTGTCAGGGCGGATAAACTTGCTCAACATCTTGGATTAAAGAAGCTGTATATAAAAGATGATACGGTTACGCATCCAACCCTTTCTTTCAAAGACAGGGTAGTTGCAATTGCGCTGTCAAAGGCAAGGGAATTCGGATTTAATACTGTTGCGTGCGCCTCTACCGGCAATCTCGCGCATTCGGTGTCGGCCCACGGCGCGGCAGGGGGTTTTAAAAGATTCATCTTTATTCCTGCAAGCCTTGAACACAGTAAAATAATCGCATCACTTGCATATGGACCGAATCTTATAGCTGTTGACGGAAATTATGATGAGGTGAACAGGTTATGCAGTGAGGTTGCTAACAAATATAACTGGGCATTTGTAAATATTAATATCAGGCCGTTTTATGCGGAGGGATCAAAAACCCAGGGATATGAGATAGTGGAACAACTCGGGTGGAGGACACCCGACGCAGTTGTTGTGCCCTGTGCGAGTGGCTCCCTGATGACAAAGATTTGGAAGAGCTTCAAGGAGATGAAACAAATTGGTCTGATAAATGACATGCAGACAAAAATATTTTCCGCACAGGCAACAGGCTGTTCCCCGATTGTTAAGGCCATCAAGGAAGGCGTTGATGTCATAAAACCCGTAAGACCTGATACAATCGCCAAATCACTTGCCATAGGAAATCCTGCTGACGGTTTCTATGCTACACAGGTAATTAAGGAAAGCGGCGGATATGGAGAGGATGCGTCGGATAATGAGATAATAGAGGCAATAAAACTTCTTGCGAAGACAGAGGGCATATTTGCTGAAACAGCCGGCGGAGTGACCCTTGCTTCGGCAATAAAACTTATAGAAAAAGGGTATATAGACAAAGAGTCTGTAATAGTGCTTTGCATTACGGGTAATGGTCTGAAGACAAAAGAGGCTATTGTAGGACATACGGTCGAGCCTTTTCACATTAACCCTAACCTGAAGTCTTTTGAGGAAACTCTGAAAAAAATCGATTCCGTTTGAAATTTATAAGTTATAAAGGAGGAAGATAAATGACTGTAAAAGTAAGAATACCGGTACCCCTTCAAAGATTGACGAAAGGGAAAGAAGAAGTAGACGGTGAACCGGGCACAATAATTTCACTCGTTAACAGTCTTGATAAAAAATATCCTGGTCTCGCGGAAAGAATATCCGAAGGGGGCAAGTTAAGAAGGTTTGTAAATGTTTATGTTAATGAAGAGGATGTCAGGTTTATGAATAATGAGGAAACAGAAGTCAAGGACGGTGATGAAATTTCCATAGTCCCAGCGATTGCCGGAGGAGGTTAAAGCGGTATGTACCATTACGGTGTAATCAATATAACGAATAATTATATAGGGGGAGAACGAGAATGAATACCAGGGTGAAGCTGACCTTCCCACAGCATCTCATAAGGGAACCGGTCATATTTAACATGGCAAAAGAATATAATGTTATGCCCAATATCAGAAGGGCCCGTGTTACGGAAACTGTTGGAGAAATGATCCTTGAGCTTGAAGGCTCTGATGAAAACGTTACAAAAGGGATAGAGGCGTTAAGGCAGCGAGGCGTTGATGTGGAACTCGTGGAAGGCGATATCTTAGAGTAATTATGGAACCATGGCATGGGTTGATCAATCATTATAAAGCGTTTCTTCCTGTTTCGGAAAACACACCTGTTATAACCCTTAATGAGGGTAACAC
>JAUVPO010000006.1 GCA_030598625.1 Deferribacteres bacterium
AAAAAACCATCAATTCAGGCAGTTAGCCGGTTGCGGAAATAAAGCTCCTTATCGGTCTTATACATATATTTAAGGATTCAATATATTTTCCCCTGATTCATTAATATCAGTTCCGGAATCGGGTTGCTCCGGTCTGATATCAGTGGCCATCAATAACACAGGCAACGTATTTTCACTCCACAATGTCCAGCTTGATGCTTAATTCCTTAAGCTGCCTGGCGTCAACTTTGGACGGGGCGTTGCTGAGGGGGCAGGCCGCCTTCTGGGTCTTCGGGAAAGCGATAACATCTCTAATTGACTGGGCGCCTGCCATTATCATTACAAGCCGGTCAAGGCCGAGTGCGATTCCGCCGTGAGGGGGCGCGCCGTATTCCAGCGCCTCAAGAAGAAAACCGAATTTCATATCAGCATCTTCCCTGCTGATATTTAAAAGCTGGAACATCCTGTCCTGCACGTCCTTTTTGTGGATACGGATGCTCCCACCGCCTATTTCATAACCGTTAAGTACAAGGTCATACGACTCCGCCCTGATATCTTGTAGGTGCGATTCATGAATCGCCCCTATGTAGTCTGCCGCAAGGAATTTCTCCATGTCCTCTTCCATCGGGCTTGTAAACGGATGGTGCATGGCCTCATACCGCTTTTCATCCTCGTTCCACTCAAAGAGAGGGAAGTCCGTTATCCATGCAAATTTATATATGCCGTCTTTAATTAAATCAAGCCGTTTGCCCATCTCGTTTCTTAGCCTTGAAAGGGCATCATTGACAATATCTGTTCTGTCCGCCACAAAGAGAAGGAGATCGCCCTCTTCCGCCTCAAACACATCAATAAGCGCCTTCAGGGTTTCTTCAGGGAAAAACTTCGCGATCGGGGATTCTATGCCTTTTTTGACCTTCATCCACGCAAGGCCTTTTGCGCCGAATCCCTGCACCTCTTTGGTAAGGTCGTCGAGGTCTTTCCTGGAATATTCCGCAAGTCCCTTTGCATTAAGCCCTTTTACAACGCCTCCCGTTGAAAGGGTGTCGAGAAAGACCTTAAAAGATGTGTCCTTTATGATATCACTGACATTTTTCAGTTCAAGTCCAAATCTTAAATCAGGCTTGTCGCTGCCGTATCTATCCATGGCATCATTATATGTCAGTCTTTTAAACGGCTCCGCAATTTCCACGCCCATTGCATCATTGAACACCTTTTCAATCATATCTTCGACAATCGCCATAATATCTTCTCTTTTTACAAAGGACATCTCCATGTCCACTTGCGTAAATTCCGGCTGCCTGTCGGCCCGCAGGTCTTCGTCCCTGAAGCACCTGACAATCTGATAATATCTTTCCAGGCCTGATACCATAAGTATCTGCTTGAATATCTGCGGCGACTGGGGCAGCGCAAAGAAATGGCCTGGATTGGTCCTGCTCGGCACAAGGTAGTCTCTTGCGCCTTCCGGCGTGCTTTTTGTAAGGACCGGCGTTTCTATATCCAAAAAACCGTGAGAATCGAGATAGTTACGAAAGGCCTTCGCAGCCTTATGCCTGATAATAATATTCTGCAGTATTGTCGGCCTTCTGAGATCAAGATACCTGTGTTTGTACCTTAGAGACTCTGAGGCATCCGTTTCATCTTCAACCATAAAAGGCAAGGGCTTGCATTCATTAAGCACCTTTAATTTTTTTACAACCACCTCTACCTGCCCTGTGGCAATTGAGGGATTTACCGTGCCTTCAGGTCGTTCCCTGACCTCCCCTTCCACCTGGATAACGAATTCATTCCTTATCCTGTGCGCCGCTTTATGTATCTCCACATCCACTTCGGGACTGAATACTACCTGTACAAGTCCACTTCTGTCTCTCAGATCAATAAACACAACTCCACCGTGGTCGCGCCATTTATTGGTCCATCCGACCAGTTTTATGCCCGATCCTATTTCCTTTGTGCTTACTTCCCCGCATAAATGTGTTCTCATGATCAGATTCCACCCTGTATTGACTGTATTTCGGATTAATAAAACGACATTAATATTATCATAAACGCACTGTCTTTGCTACAGCCCGGAAACAGACAGCTCACATAGACAACCTGTCATGGATTCCAAACCTCCTTGCCAATATGACAATTTTCCTTGTCATTTCAGCAATATTCATTAACAGGTCATTTTATAACCATTGAATTTCAAAAGAAAACTTGATTGGCATAAAGATTGCAATAATTTAATAAAATCTCTAAAACGAAAGGGTAAAATAAATGAAAAAAGCAGCTAACATCATGAAATATTTATTCTCCACTATCTTTCTCGCTCTATTTGCTATCCTGAGCTATTTCATGTTTACTGGAGTTCAAATATAGATTTTATTGTTTCCGACTGTGTGATTTTCAAAGAATGTTTTAGCAGGGGGATGTGTGTTATAAATATTATCATGCCGGTCTAACCCCCGGTCTCCTTCTTCAGTTTCTCAACCTCTTCCCGCGTCAAATAACGATACTCTCCCGGCTTGAGCGCGCCGAGCTGCAGCCCGTTGATCCTTGTCCTTACCAGCTTTATTACCGAATGACCGACACGGTCAAGCATCCTCCTGACCTGCCTCTTCCTGCCTTCATGGATCGTAATGTCTATCCATGAGTTGGCCTTGAGTTTTTTCACAATCCTGACCTTTGCGGGCGCGGTCATGCCGCCTTCGAGTCTGATACCTTTTTCAAGACTTGATATATCCTTGTCTTCAAGAAAACCGTCTATCTTTACGTGGTAGGTCTTCGGTATCCTGTTTCTCGGATGCAGAATTGAATTCGCCAGATCTCCGTCATTTGTCAAAATCAACAGCCCTTCTGAATTAAAATCAAGCCGGCCGACAGGAAAAACCCTTGCCATTACGCGGCCGAGAAAATCCTTTACCGTCCGCCTTCTCTCGGCATCATACATTGCAGTAATACACTGGACAGGTTTGTTGAAAATCAGGTAGGTCTTTGCTTCCGCCCTGCTGATAAGCTTTCCTCTGACCTTGATATGGTCTTTCTCGAGGTCGGCCTTCATCCCCAGGACAGCGGGCCTGCCGTTTACCGTTACAGTTCCCTCAATTATCAGCTCCTCGGCTTTTCTTCTTGAGGCCAGGCCGCATTTTGAAATGATCTTTTGAAGCCGCTCTTCCATAATCTATTACTTAATATCATATGTTTTCAGTATTTATAAAATGACATTAATAGTATCATATATACAGAACTTGCTACAATCAGCCTGTCCCATGGCTGACAGTTAACTCAATACATCGATTCGAATAATACAAACCGGGTCTCCCCTGCCTTAAGGTTTACAGTCTCAACGGCTTGCTTTCCCTGTCCACATTGGTTTATATAAACATCATATTCCCCCGCAGGCAGAAACCGGCGGACGACATATATCTCTCCAGGGAGTGTCCTCCAAGTCCTTGTGTCAGCCCTTTCAATGAAAATATTCGCGATGTTCAAAAGCGTCCTTGCCGTATCGTTTTCTGTTTGCCTGATCGCGGCCTGTTTTGCCACCGCCCTTGCCAGTGTTTTTGCGATAACCCTGCCCCTGCGGTCTTCCAGATTTTTTACGGCTATCTTGTTAATGTCTTCTACAAGTTCCGCCGCTGCCTCCCTCCGATGGGACCCCGACTGTAAAATTACCATACTGTCGCGGCATCGTGGAGGTTTTACATCATATATGGGGAAAGAAAGGGTGACAGGGCCGTCTTTAACAGGCACGATAATTTTACCGTCTCTTTTGACTGGCGACTTGCCGTTAAATTGGATAAATACTATCTTGCCAAGTCCTTTTGCCTCTCCCTGCCTCATCCATTTAACATTATTAAATTCCCGGGCAAAAGACCGGACTTCTTCTGACCTGCCCGTTGCCTCCGCGGTCCTGAAAAGGTCCTCTAAAACAATGCCGGGTAAAGGGGTGTTATAATTTTTCTTATAATCTTTAAAAATCTGCAACGCCTTGTAATAGTCTATATATGCGTCATCCAGATTATTGCCGGCCTCATACATGACACCGCTCAGGTATCTTGCAAAGGCATCTTCCTTGTAGACATTTTTTTTCTCATATTTGTCATTGATCACCGCAAGGTTTGCATCAAGCCGCCTGCATTCGACAATGGCGTCATCGAGCTTTCCGAGCCGCACATAATTAATAGCGGAAAACAGGTTGATAAGCGCCTTTTCAAACTCCTCCCCGGCATAGGGGACCGTGTAATCATTAAGCAGGAATGAGGCGGTCTCCTTTGTCAGACTCTTTGTCCATAAATCCTCTGCAAGGTCCTCAGCGCTATGGAAGTATCCGTTGCTTTCTTCATAATTACCGCACAGCATATTAATCATTGCGGAGTCCAGAAGGAAAAGGAGCCTCCTGTTTGAGCCGTAATCCTTCTCATGGTTTTTTATATATTCCACGGCAAGAGAGCAGTTGTCAGTCCTTATATGCTCATCCAGGACTTTATATTTCAGCCCGCCGGCACATCCGGAGAGGGTAAAGAGGGTAACTATGAATGTAAAAAAAATCTTCATAGATGTGATAACTTCGGAAATTTATAATTTTATTCGGGGACGCTTTATATACTTTTTTATCTTTTTATCACCTATCCATACCTTCCTGTGGGTTTCCATATCAATAAGTTCAAGGTTTACCTGATAAAAAACAACCGCCTTACCCTTGATCTTATCAATGATGCTGTTGATTGTACCCTGGAGCATAAAGTCGGCCCCGATTTCTTCGCGGTCGGATTTTGCGGTCGCCCTTGAAGAGTGCACTGCCTGCTCCTTCCGTTCCTCCCTTATCTCGTCTCTCTCCCCCTTGCTCGCGACAAAATCCACCTCGCCGGAGTTTATCAGCGCCCTCTCAAGATCCTTGACAAAGGTTTGCACATTAATATGTTCGTGGCTGCGGTTCCTGACGGTTCCCACAATGACCACAGGCAGATTCCCCTTATGTCCATTTATGAATTTCTTAAACCATGGGCGGCTTAACACGTCATCGATCATTTCCTCGGATACGAGTCGTGAATCCGTATCATTCCACCTGCCGCTGAGGTCGATAACATCTTCCGTGTCCACCCTTTTGACCTCAGCGCATCCGCCCAGGATAAAACCGAGACATACAAGAATCAGCAGTATATTTTTCCCCATAATCAAACACCTCCTACTTTAATTTTTATGTTATCTTCCCATTTATTGGCTAAAGAATTCGAGTACCCGGGGATTCAGATTTCAGAAACTTTTTCCAGGATAATGCTGTCATTGTTATTCCCACTCAATAGTTCCCGGGGGTTTTGAGCTTATATCGAACACGACCCTGTTAACGCCTTTAACCTCATTGATTATCCTGTTTGAGATAATGCCGAGCACTTCGTAAGGTATCCTTGCCCAGTCAGCGGTCATTCCGTCAACACTGGTTACCGCCCGTACGGCAATAACGTTTTCATAAGTCCTCTCATCGCCCATTACCCCGACGGTCTTAATAGGCAGCAGCACCGCAAACGCCTGCCATATCTCGTTATAAAGTCCGGCCTTTTTAATCTCCTCAAGGACTATGGCATCCGCCTTGCGGAGTATATCGGCCCGCTGGGGAGTGACCTTATCAATAATTCTTATTGCAAGACCGGGGCCGGGAAACGGATGGCGGTCAATGATCTCATCCGGCATGCCCATCTCCCTGCCGAGAGCCCTGACTTCGTCTTTAAAAAGCTCCCTGAGCGGTTCAATGAGTTTAAGCTTCATGTGCTTCAAAAGACCGCCCACATTATGATGGCTTTTTATTATGGCCGAAGGCCCCTTAAACGAGGTGCTCTCAATTACATCAGGGTATAAGGTGCCTTGTGCAAGATATTTCACACCTTTTATTTTATTCGCCTCTTCTTCAAAGACACGTATGAATTCGTTTCCTATGATCTTCCTCTTTCTCTCAGGGTCTTTTACGCCTTTTAACTTTTTCAGAAATCTATCCGAGGCGTCCACACAGACAATATTCATATGGAAGTGTTTCTTCAGCATGTTCTCTACCTTCTTTGCCTCGCCTTTCCTCAATACACCGTTATCAACAAATATGCATGAAAGCTGTTTTTTTATGGCCCTGTTCATTAAAACGGCTGTAACCGCGGAATCTACCCCGCCGCTAATGGCGCATACAACGCCGTCTTTGCCGACCCTGTCCTTTATCTCTTTTGTCGTTGTTTCTATAAAGGATTTTATGGTCCATCCGGGCCTGCATTTACATATATCAAATATAAAGTTCCTTAATATCCTCGGACCGCGCTCCGTATGCGCTACTTCCGGGTGGAACTGCAGGGCATAAAACCTTCTTTTTTTATCAGCAATCGCTGCAATGGGTGAGTTATCGGTGTGGGCAATCGAAGCAAAGCCTTTTGGATACTTCTGAATCTTGTCGCCGTGGCTCATCCAGACTACGTTTCCGCGTTTAGCGGCAAAACCCTTAAACAGGTCCGAAGAGTCATCAATAATAAGCCCGGCCCGGCCATACTCCCTTTTGGCCGCCCTTCCCACCTTTCCGCCGAGGCAATGCGCCATAAGCTGCATGCCATAGCATATCCCAAGGACCGGCACAGCAAGATCGAAAATCTTCCTGTCCGGGAAAGGGGCATCTTTTGCGCTTACCCGCGAAGGCCCTCCTGAGAGGATTATGCCTTTCGGCGCAAACGCCTTGATCTGATCAATAGAAACGTTATAGGGTAATATTTCGGAATAGACCCTGTTTTCCCTGACCCTTCTCGCTATAAGCTGGGTATACTGGGAGCCGAAATCAAGCACAAGTATTTTTTCTTTGAAATCCATTATTATATGACCTGTTATCTTCGACTAATCCAGGCTGTAATTCGGGGCCTCTTTTGTGACCGTTACATCATGAACATGGCTTTCCCTTAATCCTGAGGGTGTTATTCTTATAAACCGTGCCTCCTTACGGAGTTCTTCAATATCTTTGCAGCCACAATAACCCATTCCGGATCTCAGTCCCCCTACCAGCTGATGAACACTTGCAGATACAGGTCCCTTATACGGCACCCTGCCTTCAACACCTTCAGGGACAAGTTTCCTGCTCTCTACTTTCTCTTGCGCATATCTGTCCTTGCCGCCGGCTTCCATCGCGCCTAATGAACCCATGCCCCTGTATACCTTATATGTTCTTCCCTGATACAGCACCAACTCTCCGGGGCTCTCATCGGTTCCAGCAAAAAGCCCACCTATCATTACGGAGTTTGCCCCTGCCGCAATCGCCTTTGTCACGTCGCCGGAGTACTTAATACCTCCGTCCGCGATAACAGGAACACCGGCTGCGTCAGCGACCTCCGAGCACTCCTTGATCGCCGTGATCTGGGGAACGCCCGCGCCCGCAATTATTCTCGTTGTACAGATAGAACCGGGACCCACACCCACTTTAACGGCATCGACTCCCGCGTCAATAAGGTCTTTTGTCGCCTGGGCAGTGGCCACATTGCCTGCGACAATTTCAATTTCGGGGAATTTCCCCCTCAATTCTCTCACCGTAGAAATGACCCTTTTTGAATGCCCGTGGGCAGTGTCAACAACCAAGACATCCACACCGGCCATGCTTAAAGCTGATGCGCGAACAATCGCGTCTTTTCCAACACCCAGGGCAGCGCCAACCCTTAGTCTGCCGAGGGTATCCTTGCATGCATTAGGATATTTTTCCCGCTTTTCAATATCTTTAATAGTAATAAGACCGATCAATGTCAGGTTTTTACCGACAATAGGAAGCTTTTCAATTTTGTGTTTATGAAGTATCTCTTTCGCCCCTTCAAGGGTTATGCCTTCACGGGCGGTCACAAGTCCTTTTTTCGTCATAACTTCCAAAGCTTTTTTCTGAAAATTGGTTTCAAACTTCAAATCCCTGTTAGTAAGGATCCCGACAAGTTTTTTCCCTTTTGTGATGGGAACTCCCGAAATCCTGTACCTTTCCATTATTGCAAGCGCCTTTGAAATCTTTTCGTCCGGCTGCAGGGTGATAGGGTCAACGATCATACCGCTTTCCGATTTCTTTACCTTGTCCACCTCGAGCACCTGCGACTTCAGGGACATTGCCCGGTGAATTATTCCTATGCCACCTTCTCTTGCAATGGAAATGGCAAGCTGGGCTTCTGTCACCGTATCCATGGCTGAACTCACAATCGGAGAATTTATCCTTATGTTCCTTGTAAATTGAGTGCTGACGTCAACCTCACCGGGAAGAATACTCGACTTTGCGGGCACCAGAAGCACGTCATCAAAAGTTAGTCCGATTTTTACATTATCCTCCAGCATAAGTTACTCCTTAAATTTAAATAGTTCAAGATATTCAGCATCATATTTTTTTACAACTTCAAACAATTATTGAACCATCCTGAACAATATTGAACTATGCGTTTATAGCTTTATCCGGATATATGCCTTTTCTCTCAGTCCTGATTTCCAATCATAATATCCGGCCTGAAAGGCCTTTTGAAATAAATTTCCCTTTATCGTGTCCCTGACTTTCCCTATGCCTCCGCCTTCTATTTTATCCTCAACCTTTATGATATGAAGTCCCGCGGGGCTCCAAAAAGGACTGCTGACCTCGCCTGTTTTTAAGGTAAACGCTATATCTTCCACTTCCTTCAGCGCGCTACCGCGGCTTATATAGCCCAAATCGCCTCCGAACTGTCTGCTCGGGTCTTCAGAAAATTCAGAGGCAAGTTTTGAAAATTCTTCGCCTTTATCGATCCTCCCTGTTAATTCCTTAGCAACAGCTTCGATATCCGCTTTTTGCGATTCATCCTCCGGGCCGGCAAAGAATATCTGTCTTATCCTGATTCTTTCTTTTTCGTGATACTTGTCCCTGTTGGCTTGATAATATTCTTCAATCTCTTTGTCCGCGATAACGATATTATTTCTCACCGCATAATTTATGACCTTCTGAAGAAGAATCTGCTCCGACAGCCTCTCTCTGTAATCTCTTAAAGTCATCCCTTCCGCTTTTAAAGACGTCACTAAAGATTCACCTGTAAGACCATATTTTTCCTTGATCTCATCAACAGCGCCGTCTATCTCTGAATTACTCACATCAAGTCCCATTTTCCGTGCTTCCTGTATCTGCAACTTAGACTCGATCAGGTTATCCAAAAAAGACCTTTCGATTTCCTTTATCTTCTCATCCCTCTCTTTGCCTGTGGCTTCACCCAAATATTCTTTCCCCTCAACGGCAATTACATTCATGAGCTCACTCCACGTAATGACCTCGTTGTTTACGGTGGCAACGACTCTGTCAAGCAAGGCGGCGGCGCAGGTCATTTCAGAATTAAAGATCGCTGCAATCAGTATAAAAATGACGGGTAACTTTTTTTTCAAACAACACCCTTAAATCATTGTTTTTCCCAATCCTGGGTCCTCAGTTTTCTCCCTGAACCAATGATCATGATTTTAAATAAAGAGAATTATGACATGGTTTAAAGTTTTTATTCAAGCCGGGTTGGGCCGGATTCGCTAAAAAAATTGATATTAGTTTTCAGCTATTCATACACCTACCAGCTTCTCAAGCTCTTCAAGTTGTCTTGTCTGTCCCATTGCAACAAGGGTATCCCCCTGTCTTATGATGCTTGTTGAAGTCGGATTGAATTCCATTTCCCCTGATTCCCTTTTTATGGCGACAATTATTATCCCCATGTCCTTTCGTATGCCGCATTCATCGAGTGAACGGTCCACAATATGCGACGATTCCTTCACTTTAATCTCCTCCATCTGCAATTCAAGGTTCCCGCTCCTCGTGGCAAACTCAATAAAATCAACAACAGCTGGTTTTAAGATTGTATGGGCAATCCTCAGCCCTCCTAAATGATACGGGGAGATGACCTTGTCCGCGCCGGCCCTTATAAGTTTTCGCTCCGCCCCTTCCTCACTTGCCCTTGCAACTATTGTGAGCTTTGGATTCAGCCCCCTGGCAGATAAAACCACATAAAGATTGTCGGCATCCGTTGAAAGCACGGAGATCAGCCCGAGCGCCCTTTCGATACCGGCATCCTTTAGAACACTATCCTGTGTCGCATCTCCCTGGAGCGCAAGTATGTCCTTATCCATAGTGGAAACCACCTCAGGAGTTCTCTCAATAATTATGAAAGGCGCTTTATTTTGCATCATTTCCCTGCAGGTGATTTTCCCCATTCTGCCATAACCGCATATAATGTAGTGATTTTTTAATTTCCCGATTTTTTTGCTCAATTTCCTCCTCCCTAAGATTTCTCTTAACTCACCCTCTATGAGGAGTCTGGCGCCGACACCCAGCACGTACAGCATCGCGCCGACGCCTGTAAGAATCAGAACCGCTGTAAAAACCCTCCCTGCCTTTGAAAGGTGATGTACCTCCTCGTAGCCCACCGTCGTAAGCGTTATAATCGTCATATACAGTGAGTCGAATATGCTCCATCTTTCTATAATTGAATATCCAATAGTTCCAAATGAAATAACTCCGATTATTACGATAATCGGGGGTATTATACTCTGTTTTACATTCACGATTAATTATAAAGAATTCTGCAAATATTTAACCACTAATTTACAATGCCCCCATTAATGAGATGTTCAGTTTTGTTTTTGCCTTTTTATGCGAATTATGCTGAACAATCAAAAGGGATTAAACACGCCGTCGTAAAAAAATCATATTGCTGGATATCTTTTGGACCAAGAGAGCTGACACATGTTAATATTATTGAAAAGGAGAGTTCCATATGCTGGGATTAAAAGTTCCCATATCAGCAGATGAAATTATAGAAGCTGTAAAATCGGAAGGGTTTTAATAGAATTCTTTTCAACATTACAGGAAGAAGTTGAGAAGTTCAGCCCTGATATTCCCTTTTGTAGGTTTGTTTTAGATTCATCGTTCTATCCATCCTACGCCTGCTCAGAGAAATCTTGGCATCCAATTCAAGAAGGTAAGGAGCAACAAACCCTTCGTATATTTTTTTCTTTTCATATGGCAAATCTTTCCACCCCGTAATCCTACCACGACATTTCTCCGAGCCACACATGCACTGTTTTTGGAAATAGTCAACAGTAAAGTTTCTCATCGCATAATCGAAAGTTATTTCATCATTAACACTGATGTCTTTTATTGCTACAAAGTCATGAGCACCAGTTTCATTTACTCTAATACCACAATAAGGGTCACAGGAATGATTGACCTTATTTACTAATCCAGCATGAAAAACATACTTGTTTTCGCCTAGCTGTGAAGCATGAGAGTGATTTCTATCCAACACTTTTTTAATAACTCCGACCATTACTGTTTCACCAGCCTTAAATGATCTGGTGGCAAAAACCCCTTCTCCTTTTCCAGCAGTTTCCCTTAACTCAAATCCATCTTTCATATTGAATCTCCTTTTCATCTTTCCCTGTTTTCTTTTTGACCCAGTCAAACAAGCCCATTTATTGTTTTCTCTGCTGTTTTATATAAGAATGTCAGATTCCAGCCGCGGCGTCAGTTGGAAGGTAATGCTTCATGTTATGGTGTAAATATGTCAATAAGAACCCACCTGCATTTAATATTTCAGAATGAATAGGCCGTCGATTTATATTTTACCTTTGCTTTCTTTACTGTCGGGAAATCCCTGGCACAATCCATGATGAGTTTCATTGTTTCATACGGAACATTTTCAGGATCGATATCAGAGTGTTTAAATGAAATATGTCTCAAAAGCGATTCCCGGTTACTGAATATGTCCGTGCAAAAAGAACAGCAGAATAATTCATTTTCTACTTTACCGTCAACGTATTTTTGAATCAGCTTTTCATCGTTGGAAATCTGGAATGAAATCCTTGCTGTCGGATCTATCGACTTGGTGTGTTTCTGAATATGATCGATTATGCTGGATGTTGGTGATGGACAATTATCGTCAACAGCAAAATGGCAATGCGGGCAAATATAAATCGTTTCCGAATCTTCATCGACTTCATGGTCTTCAACCCTTATTGTCATGCTTTTCAGTCTGTCCGGATGGTCTTTTTGAATATGGTCTTTTAAAGCAGGGGGGTCGGTAAAATATTCGCTGCAAAAAGGACAGAACAGTAATTTTTTCAGCACTGCTGATACAGCATCATCGACATTCTTAACACAGTGTACACTCTCAAGTATTTTTTTAAATGTCTCTATCTTGTCTTGCATATATAACATTATAGTATAGCATTAATTTGAAATAAATATTCAGGCAGTTTTTTTAAGTAATCTGTCAAGTTTAAAAACTTACTTTCTTAATAACATGTTCTATATGTTTTGATCTTGATAGTAAGTCTCATAGGATTATTTGGGTTTTTTTAAGGCATCGGTGATTTTTTTCTGGAAAGCACGACGTATTTAACTCTCGGTGCCGTCACCGAGTTATTATTTAATATTGTCACCGGCCTTTATGGTTATATGTCTGTATATTTTTCAGAAACGGCGAATTAGGACGAGCAAATTATTCGAGGCGATCATAGACAGTAACTTTATATTTATCAGCTGTGAATCTATTGACCTGAAGTTTAGTGATCCCGAAAGGATTTTAATAAAAAAATGGTTGATTATTAAATACAATCTATTTCAATATTACGAATTTCATAGTTCAAGATTCAAAGAATCTCCCTTAATTTTTCCCGCATCTTCTCTGAATGTGTCCCCTTCCAGTAAAATCTGCCGCACTTTGGACACCGCTTGAAACTGTCTGAAGTATCATAGACGTACTCGGGCACATGGGGCTTGGCATGCTCTTTGGGAATAATGTTAAGAACAGCATTGCAAAGGGAACATCGGCTAAACGCAGGGGGCGACTTTAATTCATCCGCTTTAATGCAGGGGATTAAATTAAATGTTCTGATAACGTTTCTTAGTTGTTCAAACGTATCGTTTTCCCTTAATAACAGGACATCTTTCAGGCCTCTCATCTTCACAAGGCGGGTATCTCTAGTTAAAAGCATTCTGCTTTCTTCCCGCGCGATCCTTATAAGGCGGCGATCTTCGATATGGGGAAAATATTCAGTGTCATATCCGAGCAGTCTCAACCATCTGGCAAGACGGCCGAGCATTGAATCGGCAATGAATCTCATAAACCTGAATCATACAAAAAGCAACCGTAATCCCTGCGAGTTAATACCTGAAATCTTCCGCTGTTTCCACAAAAGTTTCTTTATATATATTTGTACCGGTACCGGCCGGGATAAGTCTGCCCATAATGATATTTTCTTTCAGTCCCCTGAGTTCATCCTGCAATCCATTTATAGCCGCTTCGGTAAGAACTCTCGTGGTCTCCTGGAAGGATGCCGCTGAAATAAAGCTGTCCGTGGAAAGGGACGCCTTGGTAATCCCTAAAAGGATCGGTTTCGCCTGGGCAGGCTTGCCTTTTTGCTTTAAGGCTTTTCTATTTGCCTCCTCAAAAACATTTTTATCAACCTGTTCTCCGACAAGGAAGTCCGTATCGCCTGAATCCTCAATTTTTACCTTTTTCATCATCTGTCTGGCCACTACCTCTATATGTTTATCATTTATTGAAACTCCCTGGAGCCGGTAAACCTTTTGCACCTCGTCTACAAGATACCTCTGGAGTTCATTGGGACCGAGTATTTCAAGTATGTTATGAGGATTTATCGAGCCGTCCATCAATGCCTCGCCCGCCTTTACCCAGTCACTTTCATGCACGCTTAAATGTTTGCCTTTGGGAATAAGATATTCCCTTGTATCCGTGCCTCCCTTGACATTAACCACCCTCATGCCTTTATGAAAACCTTTAAATTCAACAATCCCGTCTATCTCGCTCACAACCGCCTGTTCTTTTGGTTTTCTAGCCTCAAAAAGCTCAGCAACTCTGGGAAGGCCGCCTGTTATGTCCTTTGTCTTTGTAGTTTCCCTTGGAATCTTGGCTATAACATCTCCCGGATGTACAATAGAACCCTTATCAACAAGGACATGGGAACCGGACGGCAGCAGATAGCGCGCTATGTTATTAGTGCCCGGGATCTTTATAGTCGCTTTGCTGTGTTCATCTTTTATTGAAACTCTCGGCCTCATGTTCGCGGGATATTCTATAATAACCTTATGGGCAAGTCCGGTGACCTCATCCACTTCCTCCTTGACCGACACTCCCTCGGTTATATCGCCAAGCGCAATTTTCCCTCCAACCTCGGTTATGATAGGGATTGAGTATGGGTCCCATTCAACGAGCAACTGCCCCGGTGTCACCTTCTGGCCTTTTTTGATTTTTAGCCTTGCGCCGTAAACAATAGAGTATTTTTCCCTTTCCCTGCCATTTGCGTCAACAATGGCGATACTGCCGTTACGGTTCATGACCACCAGAGAACCTTCCCTGTCCTTGACTGTCGAAAGATCGACAAATTTTATTGTTCCACCATTTTTGGCTTCAAGAACGGTCTGTTCTACCAGTCTCGTTGCAGTGCCGCCTATATGGAATGTTCTCATAGTAAGCTGGGTCCCCGGCTCCCCGATAGATTGCGCCGCAATTATTCCGACAGCGTCGCCTATTTCGACCACTCCGCCCCGTCCCAGGTCTCTGCCGTAGCATTTTCTGCATACACCAAATTTGGATTCACAGGTCAAAACTGAACGAATCAATACCCTGTCAATACCAGCGCCGGTAATTTTTTGTGCCAGTTCATCATCAATCTCCTGACCACTGGAAACGATTTTCTTTTTTGTAATCGTATCTTTTATATCCTCGGCGGCAATTCTTCCAAATATTCTTTCTTCAAGCGGCTCTATTATTTCGCCGCCTTCAATCAGACTTATTACATGAATACCGTCATGAGTCTTACAGTCGTCTTCTCTTATAATCACGTCTTGTGTTACATCAACGAGTCTTCTCGTGAGATATCCTGAATTGGCCGTCTTTAATGCCGTGTCAGCCAAACCTTTCCTCGCGCCGTGAGTTGAAATAAAATACTGAAGCGGTGTCAGTCCCTCTCTGAAATTTGCCGTGATCGGGGTCTCTATGATCTCCCCCGACGGTTTTGCCATCAATCCTCTCATTCCGGCAAGCTGTCTCAGCTGCGCGGCAGATCCTCTCGCTCCTGAATCCGCCATCATGAAAACATTATTGAATGAACGGTTTTCCTTAAGTTCTTCCTCAGTCATCTTATCAATAGCCTTCATGCCTTCAGCCCCCAGTTCCCGCATCATTTCATCCGCTATCCTTTCCGTAACTTCCGCCCATATATCTATGACCTTATTGTATCGCTCACCGTTCGTGATAAGACCATCCGCATATTGTCTCTGAACATCCATCACTTCGTGCTCGGCCTTTTTTATGAACTTGCCCTTTTTGCTCGGTATATGCATATCATCTATGCAGATTGAAGTCCCCGAGACAGTTGCATATTTAAACCCGAGCTTTTCAATATCGTCAAGAAAGACAACCGTTGCCTTCCTGCCAAGTTTCTTGAAGCAAAACTCAACAAGCTTTCCCGCCTCTTTTTTGGTTATCTCTCTATTAATCATGGAAAACGGTATACCCTCCGGCAATATTTCTCCGAGAATAATACGCCCTGTCGTCGTATCAACAAAGGAGCCGTTCATCCTGACTTTGACACCAGCGTGCTCATCGACTATCCCCGCATCATAGGCAATCCTTACCTCTTCAGGACCGGAAAATACTCTTCCTTCACCCTTTGCCCCCTTTTTTCCCTTGGTAAGGTAGTAAATGCCGAGGACCATATCCTGGGTGGGGGTTGCTATGGGCTTGCCGCTGGCAGGACTGAGAATATTATTTACAGACATCATCAGCACCCTTGCCTCAACCTGCGCCTCAATTGAGAGCGGAACATGCACAGCCATCTGATCACCGTCAAAGTCCGCGTTAAAAGCGGTGCAGACAAGAGGATGGAGTTTTATCGCCTTCCCCTCCACAAGGACAGGGTCAAATGCCTGCATTCCCAGCCGATGAAGGGTCGGGGCCCTGTTTAACAGCACCGGATGCTCTTTGATAACTTCATCAAGGCAATCCCAGATAATATCCTCACCTCTTTCAGCAATTTTCTTTGCGGCTTTTATTGTAGTCACGTGGCCCTTTTCTTCAAGCTTGCTGAATATATATGGCTTGAACAACTCAAGGGCCATGGTTTTAGGAAGACCGCATTGATGTAATTTAAGTTCAGGTCCTACAACAACAACGGAACGGCCGGAATAGTCCACCCGTTTTCCAAGAAGATTCTGCCTGAAACGTCCCTGTTTGCCCTTTATCATGTCACTCAATGACTTCAGGGGCCTCTTGGTCGCAGCCTTCAAAACCCTGCTTCTTCTTCCATTGTCAAACAGGGCGTCAACCGCTTCCTGGAGCATTCTTTTTTCGTTGCGTATAATAACGCTCGGCGCATTCAGTTCCATCAGTCTTTTCAACCTGTTATTCCTGTTTATTACCCTTCTGTAAAGATCGTTCAGATCTGAAGTGGCGAATCTTCCGCCTTCAAGCGGAACCAGTGGACGCAGGTCTGGTGGAAGGACCGGCACCACATCCATAATCATCCATTCAGGTTTGTTTCCCGATTTCCTGAACGCTTCCACAACCCTCAACCTTTTTGTAAGTTTTCTCTTTACACCGAGAGATGATGAAGCCTGGATTTTTGTCCTTAGCTCCTTTGCCAGTGTATCAAGGTTTATATTACGGAGAAGTTCTTTCACCGCTTCGGCGCCGACACCGGCCTTAAATTTGTCTCCATATTCCTGGACTCTCTTCCTGTATTCTTCGTCGCCAAGCAGTTCTTTCCCCTTCAATTTCGTATCTCCCGGATCAACCACAATATAGCTCTCAAAGTAAAGCACTTTTTCAAGCTGACGCATGGTCATATCAAGAAGTGTGCCTATCCTTGAAGGGATGCCCTTTAAAAACCATATATGCGCGACAGGCGTCGCAAGCTCTATATGACCGAGCCTTTCACGCCTTGACTTTGACTGGATAACTTCAACTCCGCACTTGTCACAAACTACTCCCCGGTGCTTCATCCTTTTGTATTTGCCACATATACATTCCCAGTCTTTAACAGGCCCAAAAATCTTGGCGCAGAAAAGTCCGTCTCTTTCAGGCTTGAAAGTTCGATAATTAATGGTTTCAGGTTTTTTCACCTCGCCATAAGACCACGCCCTTATTTTTTCAGGAGAGGCAAGCTTTATCTTTATAGCTTTAAATTCCGTCGGATTCTTCGGTTTCTCAAATATTGAATATATATCGTCCACTTAATTTCCTCCCTTTTTGATATCTCGCATACTTAGATTTCCACTTCTCCATGACTCCAATATTTTTGTCTTTGTCATCTATGATTAATTGTTTTATTATTGTTTTTTGCCCGCCGCAGTCAATTTGCGTTTTTCGCCGACTTTCCCTTTATCCAGGGTCAGTTCCTCTAACAGCTCAACATCAAGGCCAAGACTCTGCAGTTCCTTTATTAAAACATGAAACGACTCCGGAACGCCGGGTTCAAGGTTGGCGTCTCCCTTAACAATCGCTTCATATACTTTTGCCCTGCCGGCAACATCGTCACTTTTAACGGTAAGGAATTCCTGAAGCGTATGGGCAGCGCCATAAGCCTCAAGCGCCCATACTTCCATCTCCCCTAACCTTTGACCGCCGAACTGCGCTTTACCGCCCAGCGGCTGCTGCGTGACAAGCGAATAAGGCCCGATAGAACGCGCATGTATTTTATCTTCTACGAGATGATGCAGTTTCATTATGTACATATACCCCACTGTAACCGGTTTCTTAAAAGGCTTGCCGGTCTTTCCATCATGCAAAACAATCTGCCCGCTGGCAGGCAGACCCGCCTCCTTTAAAAGATCTTTGATTTCAACTTCGCTCGCACCCTCAAATACCGGTGTTGAAACATATATGTCCAATTCCTTTGCAGCCCATCCCAAATGGGTCTCCAGTATCTGACCAACGTTCATTCGGGAAGGAACACCGAGAGGGTTTAAAATTACGTCAACCGGGGTTCCATCAGGCATATAAGGCATATCCTCTTCCGGAACCACGATAGAAATGACCCCCTTGTTTCCGTGTCTTCCCGCCATCTTGTCTCCCATCTGAATCTTCCTCTTCATAGCAATATATACCTTTGCAACCTTAAGAACCCCCGGCGGAAGCTCATCGCCCTTCTTAAACTGCTCAATCTTTTTGTTATATTGATCTTCAAGCAGTTTGATCTGCCCGGCGGTTTCATCTTCAATCTTTTTGAGCGTGTCACTTACCCTTGCATCCGAAATCTTTATCTTTCGAAGGGATTTGTCAGGCACGCTGTCCAGGATTTTTTCAGTCAGCTTTTCTCCTTTTTTACACAATATCTCTTTTATGCCGGAGACCTTTAAATCTTCCGCCATCTTTTCATTAAGGGCAACCTCTCTCATTTTTCTATGACTGTTTTCCCTTAAGATGCTTACCTCGTCCTCAAAATTTCTCTGTAAATAAAACTTCTTGTCTTCTTCGATGCTCTTTGCCCTTTTATCCTTGGCAGCGCCTTTTCTCGTGAATACCTTAACATCCAGAACAGTCCCTTCAATTCCTGGTGGCACATAGAGGCAGCTTTCCCTTACTTCTTCCGCCTTTTCGCCAAAAATCGCCCTGAGCAATTTCTCCTCCGGCGTAAGTTGGGTCTCGCTCTTGGGTGTAACTTTACCCACGAGAATATCACCCGGCTTTATACATGCTCCTGTTCTGATAATTCCGGTCTCATCAAGATTATGCAGAGCTTCCTCTCCAATATTAGGAATATCTCTTGTAATTTCTTC
>JAUVPO010000030.1 GCA_030598625.1 Deferribacteres bacterium
CTTTTGCTGCTTGTCCTTACAATGGCCTCATCATCTATTACCAGCACTTTTTTCATGTCGTTTGTCCTGCCAACGGTAGTCTAACAAAAAAGCTTGTTCCTTTTCCAATGGTGCTTTCCACTTTAATACTGCCGCCTAAATGCTTGATAATGCCATGGCTGACGGAAAGCCCCAGCCCCGTGCCCTTATCGACCGGTTTTGTTGTAAAAAAAGGTTCGAAGAGTTTCGGCATGTCCTCTTCTTTTATTCCACTGCCCGTATCCGTAAAAACTATCTCAACATAAGGTTTGCCGTCTTCTTTGACTTGATGCGTTATAACGGTTATATCACCTCTGAGCTTCATGGCATCGGTAGCGTTTAAAAACATGTTCAGGCATATCTGTTGAAACTGGGTCCCGTCGCCGTGTGTAATAAACGGGGAGTCGGCCAGGTTGAGATGAAATTTGACGTTGTGAAATTTCTCCTGATTTTTTACCAGCTGAATAGTCCTGCTTATTACATTGTTAATATGTATCTGCCCTTTTTCAGAGGGTGTCGCGCGAGCAAATGTCAGGAGATTTTTTATTATTTTTGCGCATCGCTCAGCCTGCTCGATAATAACCTCTACGTCTTCGGCGTCGTCACTGTCCGGCGGGAACCGCTTTTTCATCAGATGCGCAAACGTTACGACCCCTGTCAGGGGGTTGTTGATTTCATGGGCTACGCCCGCGGCCATTCTGCCGAGCGACGCGAGCTTTTCCGTCTGGATCAGACCAGCTTGCGTCTTCTTGATTTCTTCGGTCTTTTTGGCGACCTCTTCTTCAAGGGTCTGGGTCCATCGTTCCCTCTGCTCCCTTGCCGACTTTAAGTCCTTGATCATGGAATTGAACGTATTGGCCAATACTCCGATTTCATCATCAACTTTTATTTGCACGGAATAATCAAGGTCTCCGCCGGCTACCTTTTTCATGCCTCTGGCGAATTCCTCAAGGGGATTGGTTACTATTTTATAGTTGATTATGCCGAGAAATAAGGACACCGCCAAAACAAATACAATAACATATGCTGTCAGGGCCAATCCCTGTGTAAACAGCGCTTCATCGAGAAGGGCCAGGGAAAGATCGGCTTCAATAAATCCGAGGATTTCCTCGGATTTTGAGTGCGCATGACATTTTGCGGTATAGCAGTCCTGATTGTTCGGGATTTCGCTTATAATTTTAAGCGACGTATCTCCTTCCTCGTTTTTGTATACAGACCATTTTTTCGGGGCCGGCAAGAGCGCCTGTGATTTGTCCGGCTCTAAATGGCATCCGGTGCATGCTAATGAAGCTTTATCGATACTCGTGTCGACACTGCCTTCTTTCGAGCAAAAAAGAATCTTGCCCTTATGGTCGTAAATTCTGACTCTCTCTACACCTTCCGGCGTGCCCAGGTTTTTAAGCACCCGCTGTGTTTCTTCCTGCTTATGGATGAGCATACTGTGATAAATGCTCTCCTTTGTAAATGTTATAAAGGAGCCGCCGTATTTTAGGGCGATTGACATAACATCCGTCTGCTGCTTTTTTAAAGTGGCATACCAGAAGATAAAACTTACTATAACTATCAGCAGGCCGGTTGCTATGATAAGTTTTGCCGCAATGGATTTTTCGGGGTGCTGGAAAATTTCAATAATATTCTTCATGGTCAAGACGTATTATAAGAAGCTTTGATTTTTTTTTAAAGAGTAAAATAATATAATGTCAATTTTTAATCAAAAGAATTCCTCTAAGCCTGGCGTTGGTTTTTATTTTAATATATACAATTCCCTCTGCTTTTCCCTTCAACCGCTTTTTTCTTCTTGATAAATAAGTTAAAACTGATGATAAGCAAGTCTAATATTCATTGACACCTGACTCTCTTTTTGTGTATAAAACAACAATGCCTGGAACTTATGTC
Organism: Deferribacteres bacterium; assembly: GCA_030598625.1. Taxonomy (GTDB): domain Bacteria; phylum Nitrospirota; class Thermodesulfovibrionia; order UBA6902; family UBA6902; genus JAUVPO01. Next base: position 1,915 of record JAUVPO010000030.1, read on the forward strand.
CCATCAGATTATTTTCCTGTGTTGGTTATTATTTTAATTGCCGCTTCGGTAGGCTTGGGCGCCTTGCTTGTAGGACCTCTTGTCAGACCGAGGAGACGGTATAAACAAAAACTTTCAGCCTATGAATCCGGCAACCCGCCGGTTGGAGAGGCGAGGCAGAAATTTTCCGTTAAATATTATATTGTCGCTATGCTGTTTGTTGTATTCGACGTCGAAGCGGTGTTTCTTTATCCATGGGCGGTTGCGTATGACAAGCTTGGAATATTCGGTTTTATAGAAATGATGCTTTTCATATTTATCTTGCTGGTCGGATACATATATGTATGGAAGAAGGGCGCCTTTGAATGGGAGTAAAAACAGCTGAAAGCTGTATGCCCTGATACGGAATGGACAAAAAAGATACGACATTGATAGAAGTCGAGGAAGGAATGAAGATAATCCCCGGGGGAAACACGATCATTGCCCCGGTTGATAAACTCGTCAACTGGAGCAGGAAAAACTCTCTCTGGCCGATGGCTTTTGGACTGGCCTGTTGCGCGATTGAAATGATGGCAGGAGGTTCAGCGCATTATGATTATGACCGTTTCGGGATTGTATTCCGCGCTTCGCCCAGACAATCAGACGTTATTATTATTGCCGGTACGGTGACAAAAAAAATGGCCCCTGTCGTTCGCAGGGTTTATGACCAGATGCCGGAGCCCAGGTACGTTATCGCGCTTGGCAGTTGCGCATGTTCCGGAGGAGTATTTGATACGTATTCCGTTGTTCAGGGATGTGATACATTTCTGCCTGTAGATGTTTATATTCCCGGATGCCCACCCAGACCTGAAGCTATTATTGAAGGATTTATAAAACTTCAGGAAAAAATTCAAAAGGAGCATATGAGATGGAGCCCTTGGAGATAGTCGAAAGACTTAAGGAAAAATATTTTAGCGAAATTGTCGATGTAACACAATTCAGGGAGCAGGTTTTTGTCAGTGTTAAAAGCGACAGGATTACCGACATCTGCCGGTATCTTCATGATGAACCTGATATACATATGGATTTCCTGGCTGATATTTGCGGGGTAGACTACCCGGGACGAAAATATAGATTTGAAGTTTTATACAATCTTTATTCCATTAAATTCCGGCACAGGCTTATTGTTAAGGCTTTGTTAACGGAAGAAGACCCCAATATTAACAGTGTTGTTCCGATATGGAATGGCGCAAACTGTCATGAGAGAGAAGCATGCGACATGTATGGAATCATCTTTCATGGGCATCCTGACCTGAGACGCATTTTGATGCCTGAAGATTGGGAAGGATTTCCACAAAGAAAGGATTATCCGTTAAAAGGCCGGGAAGACTGGGAATACAAGGGTTTTGAAGAGTGTAAAGAATTACACAATCATGATAAAGAGTGGAACATTCAAGCAAGTTAGGAATTAACGGGGCAAGATCGTATTAAAGACAATTTATGGATTTCTTACATATAAACTTTAAAAAAATTTAAGATTAAAAATGGAAAAATTCAGCGAAGGTCCAGGTAACAGGGAAGAAACTTCACGCCTGTCATCTAATGGGCTGACCCTTAACATAGGGCCGCAGCATCCTGCAACGCACGGTGTCCTGAGGCTGGTAGTTGATCTTGATGGGGAAACGATTGTCAAGTGTACCCCTTATGTCGGCTATCTCCACAGGGGCGTTGAAAAACTCTCCGAGCATAGAAACTATATGCAAATATTACCTTTTACAGACCGTCTTGATTATGTTTCGGCAATGTCCAATAACATCGGGTACTGTACCGCCGTAGAAAAGATGTTCGGAATTGAACTGCCGGAGAGAACGGAATATATAAGAACAATTATCGGTGAAATGTCCCGTATCGTAAATCATCTCCTCTGGCTGGCTACGCATGCGCTTGATATTGGAGCCATGACGGTTTTCTTATACTGTTTCAGGGAAAGAGAGAAACTGCTGGATTTGTTTGAAAGGCTTTGCGGCGCGAGACTTACGATGAGTTATACGAGAATCGGGGGTTTGAAGAACGACGTTGATGAGCAATGGCTGAAAGACCTGTATGAATTTACCGATGAGTTTCCGATGAGAATTGAACAGTATGAAACCCTCATAGACAAAAACCGGATATGGTTGAAACGCACAAAGGGGATCGGGGTCATTTCTGCGGAGGAAGCCATAAACTGGGGTTTGAGCGGACCCACCCTGAGAGGCTCCGGTGTCCCGTATGATATAAGAACAGACATGTCGTACGGTGTTTACGACAAGGTTAAATGGCAAGTATGCACAGGCAAAAATGGAGATGTGTATGACCGTTACCGGGTAAGGATGGAGGAATTTCGCCAGTCCAATTCAATTATCAGGCAATGCATAGATCAAATACCTGAAGGACCCATAATGGCCGACGCTCCTAAATTTACATTGCCTGCTAAAGATAAAGTTCTTTCCGACATGGAACATCTGATTCACCATTTTGTGCTTGTCACCAAAGGCCCCCAGACTGCGCCTGAAGGTGAACTGTATGTCGCGACGGAAGTGCCGAAAGGTGAATTAGGATTTTTCTTTGTAAGTGACGGCACTGGAAAGCCTTACAGAATGAGGATCAGATCACCGTCTTTTGTGCATGTAGCGGCCTTGCCCAGGCTTTGTGAAGGGGAACTCATTGCGGATTTAATATCAAATATTGGAAGTATTGATATAGTCCTGGGAGAATGTGACAGATAAATAGCTGTTAACCGTAAGTGATGAGCTTTTAAGGAAAAAGCATGTTTGGTGAAACTGTATTAAAAGAGATCGATGAGATAAGGGTAAAGTATCCTGACCGCAGGAGCGCCTTGCTGCCTTCATTGTATATTGCCCAGAGAGAGTTCGGCTGGCTGAGTCAGGAGGCCATGCAGTGCGTTGCAAAGGCGTTAAACCTGTCGGAGTCAATTGTCAGAGGCACGGCGTCTTTTTATTCAATGTTTAAACACAAACCGGTGGGACGCCATCTTATACAGCTTTGCACTAATGTATCATGTATGATTCTGGGAGCGGAAAGGCTTGTGGATTTCCTCGGAAACAAATACGGGCTGCAGCCTGACGGAACGACCGAAGACGGCAGGTTATCTCTTGTAGTAATGGAATGTATCGGCGCATGCGGGACTGCTCCGGCGATGCTGATCAATACGGATTTTTACGACAATCTTTCAGAAAAAAGGATAGAGGAAATTTTAGAAAAATATAAATAGCAGGGGCGAAGGCCGTTCCTGAATTAATAACAATGGAAAATTTTTTGCTCAGAAACATAGAAAATCCCAATTCCGCGGATATTAATGAGTATTTAAAGGTGGGGGGGTATAAAAATCTGACAAAGTCCCTCGGCATGAAGCCGAAGGATATAATCGAAGAAGTCAAAAAGTCGGGTCTGAGGGGCAGGGGGGGAGCGGGTTTCCCTGCGGCGATGAAATGGAATTTTGCCACTGCCGACCCGAAATTCCCCAAATATTTACTATGCAATGCCGATGAAGGCGAACCCGGCACATTTAAGGACAGACCCATACTGGAAAAAAACCCCCATCTGTTAATAGAGGGGATGGTCATATCAGGATACGCGCTTGGGTCTGAATATGGATATATATATCTCAGGGGTGAATACCCGCAGGCCAAGGACATACTTAATGAAGCCATTAAGCAGGCATATGAAAAAAAATATCTTGGAGACGATATCCTTGGAAAAGGCGTAAAGTTTCACCTTTCAGTATATCAGGGAGCCGGGGCATATATTTGCGGTGAAGAAACGGCGTTGATTGAGTCCATTGAGGGGAAGAAAGGGCAGCCCAGAAGCAAGCCCCCATTTCCTGTGAATGTCGGTGCATGGAGCATGCCGACTATTGTCAATAATGTTGAGACACTTTCCAATGTTCCATATATTATGGAGATCGGCGGGGATGCATATTCCAATATCGGCAGCAAGGACTGTCCAGGACCCAAACTGTTCAGTGTAAGCGGTTATGTTGAAAAACCCGGAGTATATGAGCTTCCAATGGGTATAAGCCTTAGAGATATAATTTACAAACATGCCGGGGGAATTAAGGACTCAAAAAAACTGAAGGCGGTAATTCCCGGAGGCATTTCCACGCCTGTTCTTCCGGCTGATGGCATAGACTGCGCGATGGACTTTGTTTCAATGCCCAAGGCAGGCAGCATGCTCGGCTCCGGTGCGGTAATTGTCTTGGATGAATCTGTTTGCATGGTCAGGGTGGCGTACAGGGCGCTGAAGTTTTTTGAACATGAATCATGCGGCAAGTGCGTCCCGTGCAGAGAGGGCACGGACTGGCTCAGAAAGATCCTTGAGCGGATAGAAAACGGAAAAGGCAGCGAAGGGGATATATATCTTCTCTCTGACGTGGCGGGACTTATCTCCGGCAGGACCTTCTGTCCGTTAGGAGACGGCGCAGCCGGTGTTGTAACAGGAATGATAAAACACTTTAGAAACGAGTTCGAGGAACATATTAAAAATAAAAAGTGCGTTGTTAGCTGATAGCTGACGGCTATTAGCTATTAGCTTAAATATTATGATATCTCTGACCATTAACGAAAAAGAGGTTACACTGGACAAGCCGGTGACCGTGCTTGAGGCGGCCAAACAGGCGGGCATAAAGATTCCGACCCTTTGCCACCATGACCTGCTTAAGCCCTGGAGCGGGTGCAGGCTCTGCGTGGTTGAGGTTGAGAGAATGCCGAGGCTGCAAACAGCATGTACACTAATGGCAGCGGACGGAATGGTTATAAAGACCGAATCCGAGGCTATTTCCAATGTAAGGCGTGGAATACTGGAATTTCTGCTTATTAACCACCCCCTTGACTGCCCGTACTGCGACAAGGCTGGTGAATGCGAGTTGCAGGACCTTGTTAATAAATATGGTCCTACCGTAGGGAGGTATAAAGAAGAAAAGAGGAAGGTCCCTGAAAGCCATAAAGACCAGATAATCGCCCGTAATACGGAAAGGTGTGTTATGTGTACACGGTGCGTCAGGATGTGCAACGATGTTCAGGGGGCGTCTGCCATATCTATTATAGGAAGGGGAAACCACTCAAGGATGGAGCCCTTTTCTTCGGAATCTTTTGATTGCGAGTATTGCGGCAACTGCCTTACGGTCTGTCCTGTAGGCGCGATACTCAGCCGTTTGTATATTCACAGCTTCAGACCGTGGCAGGTGGATAAAGAAGTTGGGACCATTTGCTCGTATTGCGGCGTGGGGTGTTCGCTTGTTGTGCAGGTAAGAGACGATTCCATAAAACGTGTAATACCGAAACTGGGGTTTGGTTTGAACAAGGGTCTTCTCTGTTCAAGGGGCAGGTTCGGCTATGAATACGTGAACAGTCCTGACAGGCTTAAAACGCCGCTTGTGAGAAAGAACGGCAAGCTTGAAGAAAGCACATGGAGTGAGGCGTTGAGCATTATTGCCGACAAATTGACGGAAATTAAAGGGACGAGCGGGGGGTCCGCTATCGCGGGTATTGCTTCGCCGAGATGCTCAAATGAAGACAACTATGTCTTACAGAAATTTATGCGTGTGACATGCGGGTCAAATAATATCGACTCGCTTTCAAGGACCGGTTTCGCAGCCGCGCAGAAGTATTTTGAAGACCTCCTGGGTCAGGGGATAACGGCCAATATCATAGACGGTATAAAGAATTCGGAAGTTGTATTAGTCATCGGAGGTGATCCGACAGCCGTTAACCCGATACTCGGCCTTTCAATAAGGGAGGCGGCGAGACGCGGGGCAAGTATTATTGTCCTCGGCCATGCAAAGGGACTTGAGAAATTCAAGACCGTCCAGGTTGTTCCCCCTCTTTTTAAAGAGGCGGAGGTCCTTGAGGCGCTGCTGGTTGAGCTTTTCCGCGCTAAAGGCGTTCGCGCTGAATTGCCTTTTATAGATAAGGAAATGAGAGAGCTGTCTGAAAAAGCTGCTGAAAAAATGGACCTCCCGGGTTTTGATGAACTCATGAAAGCGCTTCTGAACAGCGCTTCTACCTCCATTGTTCTGGGAATGGACCTGATTCAGCGCACTAACGGACACCGGTCGCTTTTTGGGGTGGCGGGAATTACCTACTTGCTTGAGGCAAGGCTCTATCTTCTTTCGGAAAGACCGAATGAGCAGGGGCTTATTGATGCCGGGTGTGTTCCCGACATGCTTCCGGGAGGAAGGCCCATGAATATTCCCGACTTTAAAAGCAAGTTTGAAGCAGCATGGAACGGTCCCATACCGGACGATGACGGCCTGACGCTCTTTGAGATAATTGAAGGCATTAAGAACAGGAATATAAAGGCGTTATACGTGATGGGCGAGAACCCGGTGTTTAATCTGCCGGGCGGACCATTTCTGAAAGATATCTTTGGAAATCTTGATTTGCTTGTAGTGCAGGACATCTTTCTTACGGAGACGGCGGAGATAGCTGATGTGGTTTTGCCCGCGTTGGGGTGGGCTGAAAAATCCGGGACATATACAAATCTCGAACGAAGGATCCAGCTCCAGAAACAGGCGGTAAAGACATCACGGGGGATGGAGGACTGGAGGATACTTTCTGAAATTTCCGGTCGAATGGGACAAAAGATGGGTTACTTAGAAACGGATGATATTATGCGGGAAATGGCAAAAGTCTCTCCCCTGTATGCGGACCTGACTTACGATGAAATCGGAAAGGGAGACTGCCTGTGGCCTTATCACGGGAAGCCGTTGAGAGGAGAAATGAATGAAGTGCCCCCGGTAGTTGATGCTGAAAAGGACTACAAGGCCGATTTCTATCTTGCTCCTGAAAAGCTGCTCTTTCATTCGGGCACTCTTTCAAGAAAGTCTCCGGCTCTTATGAAGATATGTCCGGAGCCGACCCTGAAAATGAGCGCTGCAAGTGCAGGGAAGCTCGGATTGAAGGAGGGGGACAGAGTGCAATTTTCAACAACCGCCGGGAGCAGCGAAGCTCCGGTCTCTATTGATGAATCAATAAAGGACAACAGGGTTTTCCTCAGCAATAATTTCCAGGGCAGCGGAGTCATGGATCTATTAAGTTTCAGCATTGATGAAGTGACAAAGGCATTCGGTATAGAGGGCTGCGAAGTAGAAATAAAAAAACACGGGATTAAGGCATGACTTTAGCGGATTTCATAATATCTATTATTGTAATTTCAGTTTTCCTTATTCATGTTATGTACGTGCAGTATTTTGAAAGGAAGACGATAGGCCATATGCAGGCAAGGCTGGGACCTATGAGGGTGGGATGGCATGGCATTCTTCAGCCGATTGCAGACTCTTTAAAACTGTTTTTTAAGGAAGATATTATTCCGTCTCAATCCGACAAGCCGATATTTTTTATAGCGCCGATCATCGGAGTAATCGCTGGCGTATCGTCTCTTGCCGTAATACCTTTATGGGAAACTTTTTCAATTGCGGACCTTAATATCGGGATACTTTATATACTGGCGCTTTCCTCTGTCGGCGCGTACAGTGTGATTATCGGAGGCTGGGCGTCAAATTCCAAATATTCCTTCCTTGGCGGATTACGGGCGTCAGCGCAGGTCATCAGCTATGAAATTTCGATGGGTCTGAGTCTCGTTGGTGTGATGATGATGGCAGGCAGCGCCAACCTTGCAGATATTGTGAAGGCCCAGTCGGAACAATGGTTTATCATACCCCAGTTTTTGGCCTTTGGTATATTTTTCATATCCGCGCTTGCGGAAACGAACAGGGTGCCCTTTGATTTGCCTGAGGCCGAAGCCGAGCTTGTCTCAGGATTTGCCACGGAATACAGCGGAATGAGGTGGGCCCTGTTTTTTATGGCTGAATACGCGGGAGTGTTTATTATGTCGGCCCTTGCCGCTGTCTGCTTTTTGGGCGGCTGGAGCGGGCCTGATATCTGGTTTTTTTCATATGTTCCCGATGTTGTATGGTTAATATTGAAAGTTTATGCATTTGTCTTTTTATACTTCTGGATAAGGTCGACACTGCCGAGGTATAGATATGACCAGCTTATGAATATCGGGTGGAAGATTTTAATTCCATTATCGCTGGCAAATATTATTCTTACGGGATTATTAAAAATTGTATAACAATTGGAATGTTATCAGCTATGACTGTTAATGAATTAATCAAAAAAGTTTTCTTTGTTGAAATTTTAAAGGGGCTCGCGCTTACGCTGAAGCATCTGTTTTCTCCCGCGGTTACGAGGCAGTATCCGACAGAGAAAAGAGAACCGTTCCCCGGATCGCGCGGCCTTCATGCCCTTGTCAGGGACCCGGAAACAGGAAGGGAAAAATGTGTAGGCTGCGGTCTCTGCGCTGCCATGTGCCCTTCACGGTGCATCCATATTTATACAAGTGAGGGAGATGACCATAAGAAAGTGGTAGACAGGTACGAGGTGGATGTATTAAGGTGCGTGTTCTGCGCATTGTGCGTTGAGGCATGTCCCTATGGCGCTTTGGTCCTTACGCCCCACTATGAATATTCAGGATACACAAGAGAAGAATTTTACTATACGAAAGACCGTCTTCTGGAAAACTGGGACAAATATATGGCAGGTCCCAGGGGCGCGGAGTATCTTGAAAAATTCTGGAGGCCGAAGTCTTCGGATTTCGGGGTCCGGGTGGAATCGCATATGGAAGAGGGGGCGAAATCGTGACCACATTGCAAATGTTTTTCGCGTATTTTGCAGGAATGCTTACGGTGCTGTCTGTGCTGGTGGTAACCCGGAGAAATCCGGTCCACAGTGTTTTATGGATGCTGGTCCTCTTTGTCCACATAGCGGGTCTTTATCTGTTTTTGAACGCGGAATTTATGGCCGCAATACAAATTATCGTATATGCCGGCGCTATTCTCGTTTTGTTTTTGTTTGTTATCATGCTGCTGGATCTGAAAAAAGATGAGAGCGTGAGAAAGTTTCAAAACCAGTGGTTCCTCGGCCTGGTTATCGGCCTGATTTTTATGGTAGTTCTTGTATCAACGGCAAGCAAGATCACCGTAATACCGCCTCTTGGCGAGTACTCGGTTGACGCAATAAAATCCGAGGGCAGCATGATGACGATCGGGAAAATTTTGTATACTGAATATCTTCTGCCTTTTGAAATAGCATCTCTTTTACTGCTGGTGGCGATTATAGGCGCGGTGGTTTTGGCGAAGAGGCGAATTGAATAGAAAAGTTTTTGGAGGATTTTGGTGGTTCCTTTAAGCTGGTACATAATGTTAAGCGCGGTGATGTTCAGTATCGGGGTGTTCGGTTTTCTCGCGCGACGCAATCTGATCATTATTTTTATGTCCATCGAGCTGATGCTCAATTCCGTTAATATAAGCCTGGTGGCTTTCAGCCATTATCTGCAGTCGATGAGGGGACAGATACTTGTATTTTTTGTAATTGCCGTCGCGGCTGCGGAGGCGGCAATCGGTCTCGCTATTTTAATTGCGTATTATAAGAACAACCCCACCATCAAGGTGGATGAGATAACTGGATTAAAAGGATAAAAATTTAATGCAGGGGCGTATTGCCGGCCCTGCGGAGTTGATAATGCTGAAGTATACACTTATACCATTACTGCCTTTCCTTGCATTCCTGATTAATATCATATTCGGCCGTAATTTTATTAAGGACAGGGCCCACTGGATAGCCGTTCCCGCGGTCTTCGGTTCTTTTGTCCTCGCTGTTTCAGCCTTTATGGATGTACTGAACGGACAGGTTATTGATATAAATATATACAGCTGGATCGTCTCCGGGGATTTTAATGTTTCCGTCGGCATTCTAATAGACCAACTTACCGCTGTTATGCTTATGGTCGTCACATCCATCAGCACCCTTATCTTTATTTATTCAATAGGGTACATGCATGGCGACGGCGGTTATTACCGTTTCTTTGCCTACCTGAGCCTGTTCGTTTTTTCGATGCTTGTTCTTGTTATGGGCAATAACTTTCTGGTTATGTATTTCGGGTGGGAAGCAGTCGGTCTCTGTTCCTATTTCCTGATAGGTTTCTGGTTTCACAAGAAGTCGGCCGGAGACGCCGGTAAGAAGGCGTTTATTGTCAACAGGTTCGGTGACTTTGGTTTCGGTCTCGGTGTGATACTTATATTTCTTACCTTCGGCAGCCTTCAATTTAC